>NZ_JBSFBM010000475.1:0-3921 GCF_053592955.1 Micromonospora sp. NPDC002411
CAGTCGACTCGGCGGCGGGCGGCCAGGGCGGATCGCCCACGCCGGTGATTCGTACGCCGCCCCACGGATCGATCTCGGCCAGTCCCGGCCACCGCCGCGGCCGGGGAGCTGTTGCTCACCGCCGAACGGCTCGGCCTGCCACCCCGGCTGGCCTCCACCGACCTTCGGGTACGCGCCGGCGAGGCGCTCGCCGTCCGCGGACCCAACGGCGTCGGCAAGTCCACTCTGGCGTTGTTACTGGGCGGGCTGCTCCGGCCGGGCACCGGGCGGGTCACCGCGTCCGCCGAGTTGGCCGGCGCGGACCACCGGACTCCCCCGCACCGCTGGCGCGCCCCCGCCCTGGCCCGCCGGATCGGGTCGGTCTTTCAGGACCCGGAGCACCAGTTCGTCACGAGCACTGTCTTCGACGAGCTGGCTCTCGGCCCCCGTCGGACCGGTCAGCCCGAGTCAGCCGTCAAGGAGACAGTGGCCGAGCTGCTGGAACGGCTGCGGCTGGCGCGGCTCGCCGCTGCCAACCCGTACACCCTCTCGGGTGGTGAGGCGCGGCGGCTGAGCGTGGCGACCGCCCTGGCCACCGCGCCCCGCCTGTTGATCTGCGACGAACCCACCTTCGGCCAGGACCGGCGGACCTGGCGGGAGCTGGTCGACCTCTTCGCCGACCTGCGCGACGCCGGACACGGCGTGGTCGCTGTCACCCACGACGCGGACTTCGTCGCCGCGCTCGCCGACCGCAGCGTCACCCTACGAACGACCCCGGGCGACGACCGATGATCAGCATCGAGCCGGTCGCCGCGCCCGGTGCGCCGCTGGCCCGCCGCAACCCGGTGGCGAAGGTCGCCGCCGCCCTTATCTTCTCGTTCACCCTGCTGGCCACTCTGGACCCGGTGGCCCCGGCGATCGCCATCGCGCTCGAACTAGCCGTGCTGCCGCTGTTCGGCATCCGCTACCGGGTGCTGGCGCGACGGGCCTGGCCACTGCTCCTCAGCGCCGCCGGCATCCTGGTCACCCTGGTGCTCTTCGCCGCCGACCGGTCCGGCCGGGTCCTGCTGGACGCGGGACCGGTGTTCGTGAGTACCGGCGTGCTGCTCACCGCGCTCGGCCTGGTGCTGCGGGTCTTCGCGGTGGCCCTGCCCGGTGTGATCGTCTTCGTGACCACCGACCCCACCGACCTGGCCGACGCGTTGATCCAGAACGCGAAAGCGCCGGCCCGGTTCGCCATCGGGGCGCTCGCCGCGTTCCGGCTGGTGCCGCTGCTCGGTCAGGAGTGGCAGATGATCAGCATGGCGCGGCGGGCACGGGGCGTCGACGCGGGACGCAACCCGCTGGCCAAGCTGCGACTGTTCGCCTCCACCGCGTTCGCGCTGCTGGTCGGGGCGATCCGCCGGGGCACCCGGCTGGCCGTGGCGATGGACGCGCGCGGCTTCGACGCCGGTACGCCCCGAACCGTGGCCCGCCGCCAGCACTTCACCCGCGCCGACGGGCTCCTCGTCGCCGGCGCGGCAGCCCTGGCCGGAGCAGCCCTGACCACGAGCGTCCTCCTCGGCACCTTCCGCCCCCTGATCGGCTGAACCCGCCGTTCCGCCGCCCCGCAGTCCGGCCGCCCGCCGCTGGCCGCCCGCCGTTGGCCGCCGCCGCCAAGATCCGCACAACAACAGGGATGTAGTGGTCTCCTTGGCGGAGGAGGCCACTACATCCCTGATATTGCTGTCACGACCCGGCCTCCCCGGGGAGCGGGGCGGGGGCGTGTTTGCTCAGCTGCGGCGGAAGGCGTAGCGGCGGGTCTGGCCGGCCTGTTGGCTGCGGCCGCCACCCGAGCGACCGCCGCCACCCTGGGGCGGCCCGGCCGTCGGTGCCGCCGGTCGCCCGGCAGACTTCGGCAGGTCTCCCACCGCCGGGGCGTCGACTGCCGCCGGCACGTCGATCGACGGCGTCAGCTCACCGAGCACCGCCGCCGCCTCGACCCGAACCGCCGGCAACGTCGGCTCCGCCGGCACCGCCGGCTCGACCAGGACCGCCGGCAACATCGGCTCAGCCAGCACTGCCCACTCGGCCTGGCCCGCCGGCTCGACCGCGAGGTCGAGGTCCGGGCGGATTGCTCGGGGACGGCCGTGCTCGGTCGTCGGGTTGGTGCCCAGCGGTGTTCTACGGGACTTCTTCGGGTTGCGCCTGGCAGGCATGCGGGCCTCCTTCAATGCCGACCGGAACGGCCGGTCCCGCGCGCCGGCGGTCGGTCGGATCGGCTGGTGACCGTCGCAACGCGACGGCCGAACGGTGGAGGGACTGCTCGCCGGGATCGGACACAGCCAGCGCCGCCGAACGGCGGAGGGGACATGCGGACGCCCGCGAGCGCACGGACCGCGGCGCGGGGCGGCGGGCCGGCTCGGAAGGTGGGGCGTCAGTAACGCATGCCCGTACCCTAACGGCCGCCCGACGGGACGCGCACCCGATTTACTGGCACGATCGGCACATGCTGATCGCGTTCTCGATCACCCCGCTCGGCGGCGACGACTCCGTTGGTGACCTGGTCGCCGAGGCGGTGCGGGTGGTCCGGGCGTCCGGCCTGCCCAACCGGACCGATGCCATGTTCACCACCGTCGAGGGCGAGTGGGACGAGGTGATGGCGGTGGTGAAGCGCGCGGTCGACGTCGTCGCCGCGCGGGCGCCCCGGGTAAGCGTGGTGCTCAAGGCCGACGTCCGGCCCGGGGTCACCGACGCGCTCACCGGGAAGGTCGCCCGGATCGAAGCCCGTCTCGCCGAGGGTTGACTGGTCGCGCCGCCACCATCGGCAGCCCCGCGACCACCCCGCGTATCAGAGGGTGGATCACTGGCCCCGGATCGGCCCACATCACGATAGGTTCGGAACGCCAATAGTGGTGACGAGAGGTGGCGGCACGGATGGCTGAGCAGGCGAGGGCACAAATCGGTGTGACCGGGCTGGCGGTGATGGGCCGCAACGTGGCCCGCAACCTGGCCCGCAACGGCTTCACGGTGGCAGTGCACAACCGGTCGCCGGAGCGCACCCGCAGCCTGGTCGCGGAGCACGGCGACGAGGGCACCTTCGTGCCGGGCGAGACGATGGCCGACTTCGTGGCGTCACTGGAACGACCTCGCGCGGTCATCGTCATGGTCAAGGCCGGTGCGCCCACCGACGCGGTGATCGACGAGTTGGTGCCGCTGCTGGACGAGGGCGACATCATCGTCGACTGCGGCAACGCCCACTTCGCCGACACCCGCCGCCGGGAGGAGGCGCTGCGCGCGCAGGGGCTGCACTTCAGCGGCACCGGCGTCTCCGGTGGTGAGGAGGGCGCGCTGCTCGGCCCGAGCATCATGCCGGGCGGCTCCACCGAGTCGTACGCCAAGCTCGGGCCGATGTTCGAGAAGATCGCCGCGCAGGTGGACGGTGTGCCGTGCTGCATGCACGTCGGGCCGGACGGCGCCGGGCACTTCGTCAAGATGGTGCACAACGGCATCGAGTACGCCGACATGCAGCTCATCGCCGAGGCGTACGACCTGCTCCGCTCCGGTCTGGACGCCAAGCCGGCGGAGATCGCGGAGATCTTCCGGGACTGGAACGAGGGCGAGCTGGGCTCGTTCCTCATCGAGATCACCGCCGACGTGCTCGCGCACACCGACGCGGAGACCGGCCGACCGTTCGTGGACGTCGTGCAGGACCGGGCCGAGCAGAAGGGCACCGGCCGGTGGACCGTGCAGAGCGCCCTGGACCTGGGCATCCCGATCACCGGGATCGCCGAGGCCACCTTCGCCCGCTCGCTGTCCGGGCACGTCGACCAGCGCGAGGCGGCCCGCCGGGCATTCCCCGACGCGGGTGAGAAGTGGCAGCGCCCGACTGATGCTGATGGGCAACCAGGTCCGGGTACTGGACAACTTCTCCACCGGCCGGATCGAAAACCTGGTCGACGC
>NZ_JBSFBM010000476.1:0-3906 GCF_053592955.1 Micromonospora sp. NPDC002411
CGCCCAGCCGGCGGGGCGACGGCCGCTGAGCAGGCCGGCGGCGCTGCCCAGCTCACGCAGGCCGATCGCCGGGAGCACGGCCCGCGCGGCTGGAGAGTCGTCCACCCCGGTCAGTCGTGCGAGCGGGCCGGGCGCGACCAGGGCGCCCACGCCCAGGGCCAGGCTCAGCAGGCCGAGCGCGCTCGGCAGCGTCGCCGGCACCGGCCCGTCCAACTCCGGCAGGAGCACAGTCTCGACCTGACTCATGTCCGTTTCCTCCGGTGAACGTCACCACCGGTCCGCCGCGGAGCGCGGTGGACCTGCCCCGTGACGCTATGCGGTACTCGTGACCCGTGCGCCCGATTCGCACACAAGGCCCCTTGCGCACGGCTCGCGCGGATTGCCGGCCCAGCGCCGACCGTCCGGCTCGACCCGCCGGGCACCGTCGTCCCCGCGTCGTGGGCTTCGACCTGGGGTGACCCACCGCCTACAGCACCCACCGGATCGCGGTAACCAGACCGAGGACGGTCAGGGCCACCAGGACCAGGCCGACCACCGCGGCGACCAGGCAGCCCAGATCGTCGCGCCACGAGCTGGGCTCGCCCGGTCGCGGCCCGACCTCCGTCCAGGTGACGCCGGCACCTCCCTGTTCGGCCTGCTCGACCAGCCGAGCGAGCCGCCCGCTCGCCACCGGCCCCAGCCTGCCGCTGGGATCGGCGGTCACCGTCAACACGCGCAGGCGCTGCCAGGCGTTCGGGTAGGACCGCTCGAACGCGGCGACCTCCTCGACGCTGGCGTCCTCGGTGAGGAAACCCCACCGGCCGGCCTCGGCCACGTTGCCCACCTGCCGGTACAGCGCGGCACGCCGGGCGCGCAGCTCCAGGTCGTCGGGGTACGCGGCGGTGAGGCTGGCCAGCCGTTGCATCGCGGGGTGGACGTGCCCTCGCCGTAGGTCGGCGTCGACCTTCGCCAGCACGTGTTCCTTCGGCATGGTGGCTATTCTGAGCGGCATTCCGGCCGCACCGACAGCCGATTTCGCTGCGTGCGATTCGGGCCGATGCTGGTCGTTCGGCTAAAATGATCAGTGGTGTGCCGGGAAGACTGGTCGGCGGTTCCGTCAGCGACCCCTCCGGAGGCTCCCGATGACCCCGCCGCCCGCTCCCCACGAGCCGCAGCTCCTTCCGCGCGGCAGTTGGCCCGAGGTACGCCGGATCGGCGACATCCTCCGCACCGAGACGGTCGGCGGGGTGCTGCTCCTGGTCGCCGCGCTGCTCGCGCTGGCCTGGGCTAACTCGCCCTGGTCCGGGGCTTACCAGTCGCTGGGTGACCTGACGGTCGGCCCCGAGGCGCTGCACCTGGATCTCACCCTGGGTCAGTGGGCCGCCGACGGCCTCCTGGCGATCTTCTTCTTCGTCGCCGGGCTGGAGCTCAAGCGTGAGTTCGTCGCCGGTGACCTGCGGGAGCCCCGACGTGCGGTCCTGCCCGTCGCCGCCGCGGTCGGCGGAATGGCGGTGCCGGCGCTGATCTACGTCGGGTTCAACCTGTGGTCGGGCGACGGGGCGTTGACGGGTTGGGCGATCCCCACCGCCACCGACATCGCGTTCGCCCTCGCCGTACTCGGGGTGATCAACACCAACCTGCCGGCGGCGATGCGGACGTTCCTGCTGACCCTCGCGGTGGTGGACGACCTGCTGGCGATCGTGATCATCGCGGTGTTCTACACAAGTTCCCTGCACTTCGGCCCGCTGCTGCTCGCGCTGGTCCCGTTGGCCCTGTTCGGGTTGCTGGTGCAGCGGCGGGTCCGGTCGTGGTGGCTGCTGCTGCCACTGGCCGTGACGACCTGGGCACTCGTGCACGCTTCGGGCGTGCACGCCACCGTCGCCGGGGTGCTGCTCGCCTTCACGGTGCCGGTGATCCGCCGTACGCCGGGGCCGGGCCGAGGCCTGGCGGAGCATTTCGAGCACCGGATCCGGCCGCTGTCCGCCGGGGTGGCGGTGCCGGTGTTCGCGTTCTTCGCCGCCGGAGTGTCGATCGCCGGCGCGAGCGGCCTCGGCGCGACGCTCACCGACTCGGTCACTCTCGGCATCGCGGTCGGTCTGGTGGCGGGCAAGGTGACCGGGGTTCTCGGCGCCACCTGGCTCGTGCAGCGTTTCACGCGGGCCCGGCTCGCGGAAGGGCTCGCCTGGAGGGACATCGTCGGGTTGTCCCTGTTGGCCGGGATCGGCTTCACCGTGTCCCTGCTGATCGGCGAGCTGGCGTTCGGTGCCGGCACCGAACGGGACGACCACTCCAAGATCGGTGTGTTGCTCGGGTCGCTGGTGTCGGCGTTGCTGGCCAGCATCGTCCTGCGCGCCCGCAACCGCCACTACGAGGGTGTGTGCGCCCTGGAGGAGCGCGACACCGACGCCGACGGCGTACCGGACGTCTACGAGGCGTCGGCGAACAGGCCCGGTCCTGCCTGATCCGGTGTCCCGGAACGGGCACTTCACGCCCAGGTGACCGAGGAGTACGCTCAGCTTCGGTGTGCCGGGAAGTCTGGTCGGCGTCGTACTCGTCGTCGTCCCAGGGGGTTTCCCATGGCTGTTCCCGCGATCCGCACCGCCGGTCTGACCAAACGCTACGGTCCGGTGTGCGCACTGGACGCACTCGACCTGACGGTGCCGGCCGGTAAGGTGTTCGGCTTTCTCGGGCCCAACGGCGCCGGAAAGTCCACCACGATCCGGATGCTGCTCGGGTTGGCGCGGCCCACCTCCGGACGGGCCTGGATCTTCGATGCCGACGCGGCCGACGTGGCGGCGGCACACCGCTCGATCGCGTACGTTCCCGCCGATGTCGCGCTCTGGCCGGCCCTGACCGGTGCCGAGGCGTTGGAGTTGCTGGGTCGGCTCGGCCCGGGAGTGGACCGCGTCTACCGCGACGAGCTGGTGGACCGGTTCGCGTTGGACCTGTCCAAGCCGGGTCGGGCGTACTCGACCGGGAACCGGCAGAAGGTCGCGCTGGTGGCGGCGTTCGCCACCCGCGCGCCGCTGCTCGTGCTCGACGAGCCGACCAGCGGATTGGACCCGTTGATGGAACGGGAGTTCCAGGTCGCCGTCGCGCAGGCCCGCGAACGCGGGCAGATGGTGTTCCTCAGTTCCCATCAGCTGGCCGAGGTCGAGGCGGTGTGCGACCAGGTGGCGATCCTGCGCGGGGGCCGCCTCGTCGAGGTCGCCGGGGTCGCGGAACTGCGGCGGCTGCACCGCAGCCAGGTGGAGGTGAGCTTCGCCGAGGTCGCGCCGGACCTGAGTGGGGTGGCCGGCGTCGAGACGGTGGAGCAGGTCGGTCCCGCCCGGCTGCGGTTCACCCTCACCGGCCCGCCAGCACCGGCGTTGCGGGCACTGTCCGCAGTGGAGGTGACCGCGCTGCGGATTCACGAGCCGACCTTGGAAGAGATCTTCCTCGACTACTACCAGCAGCCGTCCCGGTGACCGCCGTCGTCACCCGCCCGGAGCCGGTCCCGACGGTTCCGGGCGCCCGCGTCATCGGTTCGACAGTGACCCGACTGGCCCTGCGGCAGGTACGCCGGGGTGCGCTGATCATCGTCGCGCTGGTCGCCGGAATGTCCGCGATGGTGGCGGCCACCTACGCCAGTACCGTCGGCGACGCGCTGGACGCCGCCGCGCTGGCCGCCCTGGCCGAGAATCCCGCAATCCGCACCCTGTTCGGTCAGCCGGTCGCCCTCGACGACGCGGGTGGATTCACGGTGTGGCGCACCGGCACGGTCCTGTCGGTCCTCGTCGGGACGTGGGGGTTGCTGGCGGCGACCCGGGTCACCCGGGGCGAGGAGGACGCCGGCCGGTGGGCCCTCGTGGCCGCTGGCCGGCTCCCGGTCACCGCGATCGTGGCCCGGCACGTCGCCGTCCTGACCGGCGCGGTGCTGACGGCGGC
>NZ_JBSFBM010000477.1:0-3900 GCF_053592955.1 Micromonospora sp. NPDC002411
GCCGCTCCGGGTGACCCGGTAGTTCAGGGTGCCAGTAACGCCGCCGGTGCCACCACCACGGAGCTGACCAGCACCGGGACCGGCCCCACGTTGCGGCTGGCGAACACGAGCACCACCACCTCGAACGGCCTGGTGCTGGCCCGCCCGGCGCTGCAGCTGACGCCGAGCGGCGATCTGCTGCACAGCGACTCGCCCGGCGGCTCGATCGGCATGGACACCCAGAGCAACATTCAGGTGGTCGCGGAGTACGGCGGCGGCAAGTACCTGGAGTACGTGCACACCACCGGCAACTCGAACCAGATCGTGCCGGTCTCGCCGCAGCGGGTCATCGACACTCGGTCGGCCGCTTCGCGCGCCCGGATCCTGAACAAGTCGTCGACGACCCTGGACAGCTCGGGTCGCCTGCGGGACGGTCAGACGATCCACGTCAACCTGAGCGACTTCGTCTACTTCGGGGACGCCCTCTTCGGCAACCTCACCGTAACCACGGCGGTCGCCTCGGGCTTCGTGCAGATCTTCCCGTACGACACCCCGCGTCCGGCGAACTTCTCGAACATCAACTACCTGACCAACCAGGTGGTGGCTAACTCGTTCATGTCGGGTGTCGGCTACCTCAACGACGAGGCGACCGACGTCATCTCCATCTACGCCGCGCGGACCACCCACATCATCATCGACGTGGTGGCGTTCGTGGTCGGCGTCGGTGCGGTCAACCCGGACATTCTGCCCTTCGCCGCGAGCGCGACGGCGCGAGGCGCCGAGTCGGCCGAGGAGCGCAGGGCGAAGCGTGCCGCGAAGGCCCAGGCGGGCACGCCGAGCTGGAAGTAAGGCGGTCGCCGTACCAACGGCGAGGTTTGTGAACGCGGCGAGGGCCGGGTCCGTTCGGACCCGGCCCTCGCCGATGCTGTTGGTGTTCAGCAGGTCAGCGCGCGACCTCACCGGCGATGAACTCCTCGACAGCCTGGTGGGCGTCGTGGTCGGCGTACTGCACCGGCGGGGACTTCATGAAGTACGACGAGGCCGACAGGATCGGGCCGCCGATCTTCCGGTCCAGGGCGATCTTGGCGGCGCGGACCGCGTCGATGATGACCCCGGCCGAGTTCGGGGAGTCCCACACCTCGAGCTTGAGCTCGGCGTTCAGCGGGGTGTCACCGAACGAGCGACCCTCCAGGCGGATGTACGCCCACTTGCGGTCGTCCAGCCACGGCACGTGGTCCGACGGGCCGATGTGCACGTCGCTCTTGCTCATCTCGTGCGGGATCTGCGAGGTGACCGACTGGGTCTTCGAGATCTTCTTCGAGACCAGCCGCTTGCGCTCCAGCATGTTCATGAAGTCCATGTTGCCGCCGAAGTTGAGCTGGTACGTGCGCAGCAGCTCGACGCCCCGGTCCTCGAAGAGCTTCGCGAGAGCGCGGTGCACGATGGTCGCGCCGACCTGGCTCTTGATGTCGTCACCGACGATCGGCAGGCCCGCGTCCTCGAACTTTTTGGCCCACTCGGGGTCGGAGGCGATGAAGACCGGCAGGGCGTTGACGAACGCGCAACCGGCGTCGATCGCGGCCTGGGCGTAGAACTTGGCGGCCTGCTCGGAGCCGACCGGGAGGTAGCAGACGACGACGTCGACCTGCGCGTCGCGCAGCGCCTGCGCCACGTCGACGGGGGTGGCGTCGGACTCCTCGACGATCTCGCGGTAGTACTGGCCCAGACCGTCGAAGGTCGGGCCGCGCTGCACGCTGACGCCGGTCGGCGGCACGTCACAGAGCTTGATGGTGTTGTTCTCGCTGGCGACGATCGCCTCCGCGAGGTCCATGCCCACCTTCTTGGCGTCCACGTCGAACGCCGCGACGAACTCCACGGAGTTGACGTGGTAGTCGCCGAAGGCGACGTGCATGAGACCCGGGACGCGGTCGTTCGGGTTGGCGTTCCGGTAGTACTCGACGCCCTGAACCAGGGACGAGGCGCAGTTACCCACACCGACGATGGCGACGCGGACGGAGCCCATAGCGTCTGCCTCCTTCTTTTCTGTCACGGCCGCTCATTCCTGGTCTCTCCAGGCGGAGGCGGGCTGTTGTCTTCTCGTCGGCCGCCGGCTGTCCCGATGTTCGGGACCGTCGGGGCTCGGCCGGAGCGCTCGTTGGCGATGAGCTCCTCCAGCCAGCGGACCTCGCGCTCACAGGCATCAAGACCGTGGCGCTGCAGTTCCAAGGTGTAAGCGTCGAGGCGCTCGGCCGCCCGGCCCAGCACGTCGCGAAGCCCTTCGCGACGCTCCTCGATCTTGCGGCGGCGACCCTCCAGAATGCGAAGGCGGGTCGCCTGGTCGGTCCGGGCGAAGAACGCGAAGTGCACCCCGAAGCCCGTGTCGTCGTACGTCTCGGGCCCGGCCTGTGCGATCAGCTGGGCGAAGCGTTCCTTGCCCTCCGCGGTGATTTTGTAGACCACCCGACCTCGTCGGCTGGTCAGCGCGGGAACCTCCTCGGCGGTGGCGGGCGTCTCGGCAGCTTCGGTGATCCATCCCGCCGCCTGCAACCTGCGCAGTGTCGGGTAGAGCGAGCCGTAGCTGATCGCCGCCCGGATCGCGCCGAGTTTGGCGGTCAACTCCTTGCGCAGCTCGTAGCCGTGCATCGGAGACTCCTGCAGGAGGCCGAGGATGGCGAACTCAAGCACTGGCCACCCTCTCTTTACCCTCCGGCGTGAAGTGGTAACCGCCGCGATGTATCGGACCGATACATCGCACGTTAGCGGGTCGCACCGGCCAGGGCAAACCCCCTCTCCGAGGTGTCTTCGTCACGGATTGTGAGCATGGTCGCCTGCTCGGGCCGGACCGCGTACCCTTCTCCGCATGCGTACGCAGCGCCAGGTCGTCGACTACTCGCTCCAGAAGCGAGCAGTGCTGCGTGAGCTCCTGGCCGGCCGGGTCGGCACGTACGACGTCTGCGACGCATCGCCGTACCTGAAGAACGCCGCCCGCTTCCACGGTGAGCCGACTGACCGGCGCTGCCCGATCTGCCGCAGCGAGAATCTGACTCTCGTCCACTACATTTACGGCGACGAACTCAAGCAGTCCGCCGGGCAGGCCCGGACACTCACCGAGTTGCCCGTGCTGGCGATGACGCTGCGTGAGTTCCAGGTCTTCGTGGTGGAGGTGTGCCTCGGTTGTGACTGGAACCATCTCGTCGAGCAGTACCTGCTCGGCCGGGACGGTCTGGCCGGCGACAACGACGGCGCCGGCGAGCAGGATGTGGCGGTCGAAGGCGCAGGTCGGCGGAGGCGAGAGGCGCAACGGTGAACGCAGCAGGTTGGACCGGCCCCGGGGCCGTAGACGAAACCCGGGATGGTCGACCGCTCGTTAGTCCGATTGGCCCGATTGATACTGCAAGTACCTCGGCGAGACGGCACCCCCGTGCCGTCGTCCCGGGTGAAGCAACTCACGGCAACCCGGTGGCGGCGCAGTCGCGCCCCACCGCGACCGGCAGGGTGTGAGGAATGAACTCGTACGGCGATCCCAGTTCTGCGCGCGGGCGGGCCCAGTACCCGGGCCCGGACGGTGACCCCGGACCCGGCGCGGCCAACGCGTACGGCCGATCCGGCGGTGACTCCCGCGCGGGTGGCTGGTCGGCCTCGGAGGGCGGCGCGGCGACTCCGGGCCGTGCCTCGGTGACACCGCGGGCCACCGGTGGACGGGCCACTGTCGGTGGATCGGCCTCGGTGCCGCCGCGCGGTGCCGCGGCCGCCGGATCCGCCTCGGTGGGCTCGGCGACCCCGGGCCGCTCCGGGCGGGCCTCGGTGCCGGTGTCGCCGGCACCGGCCCCCGGACGCGCCGGCGCGGGCGTCCGGGGTCTGGGCTACAAGTTCGAGCCGTGATCGGCGTACGCGAAGGGGGTCTGCGCTCGGCGCAGGCCC
>NZ_JBSFBM010000478.1:0-3897 GCF_053592955.1 Micromonospora sp. NPDC002411
GCTGGCCCGCCACGGCTCGATGTCGATCGTCTCGCCGTCCTTGAACTGGCGCATGTGCAGCTGGCACGCCGTGGTGCCGCGCTGCGGCCCGTGCGGGCGAGCACGGCGGTGGCCGACGCGGCGACACTGATCGCCCGGGGTGACGTCGACCGGGTGGTGGTCGCCGCCGGATACCTGGTGGAGTCCGACCAGTTCGCGCTCTTCGACGCCGGTCGAGCCCTCGCGGTCGACGGTGCGGTCCGCCCGTTCAGCGCCCACCGGCGGGGGTTGCTGCTCGGCGACGGGGTGGCCGCCGTGGTCCTGGAATCCAGCGCCGGGCGTCGGCACGGGACCGAACCGCTGGCCACCGTCGCCGGCTGGGGGCGGGCCGGGGACGCCTTCCACCCGTGCCAACCGGACCCGACCGGGGCCGGGCTGGCCCGTGCCGTCGACGCCGCGCTGCGCCGGGCCGGGCTGCCACCCCAGGCCGTCGGTTACGTCAACGCCAACGCCACCGGCACACCACAGAGCGACGCCGCCGAGGCCGCCGCCCTGCGCCGGGCCCTCGGTGGGCACGCGGCGCAGGTGCCGGTCAGCTCCACCAAGTCGGTGCACGGGCACGCGTTGGAGGCGTCCGGGCTGCTCGAACTCGTGGTCACCGCGTTCGCGCTCCGGGACGGCGACCTGCCGGTCAACGCCGGTTGGCTGGCCCCGGACGAGGCCTGCCCGCTGGACGTCATCACCGACCAGCCCCGCCGGACGACAGCTACCCACGCGTTGACCCTCAACGCGGCGTTCGGCGGCGCCAACACCGCACTGCTGGTCGGCGCGCCGTGACCGCCGCCGGGTTCCAGCGATCGTCCGGTGCCCGCACCGACGCACCCGACCAGGTGAGCGGGTTCCGGACAGAGCCGGGCGTGTTGGCGCGGGCACGGTGGCCGGAGGCCGGAGACGACGGGCCGGCGCCGGGAGTCCCGGGCTTCGTGTCCTCGCAGTTCGCGCCCGTGGTGGTGGCGGTGGCGGAACGGTGCCTGCGGCGGCGGTACGGGACGGCGGGGGTGCCCGTCGGAGTGCGGACCGGGATCGTGCTGGTCAGCGCCAGTGGCGACCGCGTCAGCGCGGAGCACGTACGGGCGACCGTCGAGGACGGCGGACGAATCGGGCCGCTGTTCTTCTTCCAGTCCGTGCCCAACAGCGTCGCCGGGCACGTCGCGGCCCGCTGGGGACTGCGCGGTCCGGTGGTCTGCCTGAGCCCGACCGGTGACCCGCACGCCGACGGCGTCGCCGAGGCGGACCTGCTACGCGACGACGGCGACGCCGACGAGGTGTTGCTGATCCTGATCGAACAGGCACCCGACGCGCCTACCGAGGCGGTCGCGGTGCTGCTGGGGGGAGAAGGACGACCATGAGGAAACGAGGACTACGCGCTGCCCTGGCCGCCGACCCCGAGGTCGGCGCGGGCAACGTCCTGGCCCGGGTGTTGGCGCACGGCGCCGACCCGGACGGACCCGGGCTGACGTTCGACACCGCCGTCGACGGGCACCCGGCCGAGACACCGCTCACGCTGGGCCGGCTCGACGAGCGGGTCGCCGCCCGCGCCGCCTGGCTGCACGAGCGCGGGGTACGCCCGCGTGACCCGGTCGCCGTCTGGGCCACCGCCGCCGCCGACATGGTGCTCAGCTACCTCGCGCTGGCCCGGCTCGGCGCCATTCCGGCGCTGATGAACGGCAAGCTCCGCCCGGAGATCGCCGCCGAGTACATCCGCCGGCTGCGGGGCGTCGGTGTACTCGCCGACGACGAGCACACCGCGCTGCTGGCCGGGCACGACCTCGGCGTACCGCTGCTCGGCACCCCCGCGCAGGCCGGCACCGGCGACCCGTCCGCTGCCCCGGCGCACTACCGGCACCACCCGGACGACCCGATCGTGATCACCCACACCTCCGGGACGACCGGGGTGCCCAAGGCGGTGCTGCACTCGCACGCCAGCCTCTTCGCCGCCACCCGGCACCTGCTCACCATGCCCCAGGCGCAGGGCACCCACCGGATCCTCAACGCGTTGCCGGCCCCGCACACCGCGACGGTGTTGATGGTCAACCAGGCGCTGGGCAACTCCGCGGAGATGCTGCTCTTGTCCGAGCAGGATGGTGAGCGGGTGCTCGACGCCATCCAACGGTGGCATCCCGACGGCGTGTTCGGCTTCTCGGTCACCTGGGCCGAGTTGGCCCGCTTCGACCTGTCCGGGTACGACCTGGACTCGGTGCGGCTGTGGTTCAACACCGGCGACGCGTCGCACGAGCCGCACATCCGTCGCCTCGTCGCCGTCGGCTGGCGCGACACCGTCACCCGCGCCGGGGTGGCGAAGGTGCCCGGTTCGGTCTTCATCGACGGGCTGGGCTCCAGCGAGATGGGGCATTCGATGTTCCACATCACGCACCGCGCCGACACCGACCGGTACGGCCGTTGCATCGGCCGCCCGTACCGGTTCGCCACCGTCGCGGTCCTCGACGCCGACGGTGAACCGGTGCCGACAGGTGAGGTGGGTTTCCTCGGCATCGACTCGCCGTCGCTGTTCCGTGGCTACTGGAACGACTCGGCCACCACGTACCGGTTCCGTCAGCGCGGCTGGTATCTGACCGGCGACCTGGTCCGCGCCGACGCCGACGGCCGTTACTACCACCTGGACCGGGCGGTGGACTCGGTGGAGACCGGTGACGGGCGACGCCTCTACACCGCGTTGAGCGAGGAGCGGATCCTCGCCGCCTGCCCAGACGTCACCGACTGCACCGTGGTGATCGTCGCCGAGGCCGGCCAGGTGGTCACCGACGTGTTGTTGGAGTTGGCCGCTGGCGTCGACGAGGCAGAGGACCGCACCGAGCGGGTCCGGACGGCCCTCGGCCCGGACGTCGGCGCAACGTTGCGTCGGGTCGTGCCGGTGCGCTCCGCCGACATCCCGGTCACCGTGACCGGCAAGGTCCGCAAGGTGGTCCTGCGGGAGCGTTACCTCACCGAGGCGGTCTCATGAGCGAGCGGAGCGAGCGAATCAGGCAGCTCAGCAGCGTGGAGTCTCACGCCGGCGCGGAGCGAAGCGGAGTGGCGGCGTGAGCGCCCTGATCACCGGGATGGGTCTGTTCACTCCGGTCGGGAGGGGTGTCGAGGAGACCTTCGAGGCGCTGACCACCGGGCGTTCCGGGCTGACCCGCCCGCCCGACGGGCACCCCGCGGCGCAGTCGCTGGACGTCGCCGGCCTGCTGCCCGACATCGACCCGCGCACCGTCGCCTCCGGGCCGGAGACCCGGGTGCTGGACCGGATCGTGGTGCTCGCTCTGCTCGCCGCCGCCGACGCGCTCGCCGACGCCGGCATCGAGGTGGGCCGCGACGTCGACCCCGAGCGGATCGGTGTGATCGTCGGAGGGGTCGGCGGGATGGCCACGCTGGAGGCGCAGGTGCTGGCCCGCGCGGCCCGGGGTCGGGCGGCGGTCAGCCCGTACCTGCTCACCGGGATCCTGCCGAACATGCCGGCGGCGCGGATCGCCATCGCGCACAACATCCGGGGCTACAGCTCGTCGGTCGGCACCGCCTGCGCCTCCGGCGCGCAGGCGGTCGCCGACGCGGTCCGGCTGATCGCGACCGGGGAGGCCGACGTGGTGCTCTGCGGGGCCAGTGAGGCGCCGCTCTTCCCGACCTTCGCGGACACCTTCGGCAACGCGCGGGCCCTGGCCCGCGCCGGCGCCGACCCGACCCGCGCCAGCCGGCCGTTCGACACCTCCCGCAGCGGTTTCGTGCTGGCCGAGGGAGCCGCGCTGCTGGTTCTCGAGAACGCCGAGCACGCCGCCGCGCGCGGGGTGACCGGGTACGCCGAGGTGGCCGCCGAAGAGCGCGCCACCGAGGGTGGCCACCATCGACTGCATCGGGCCGAGC
>NZ_JBSFBM010000479.1:0-3894 GCF_053592955.1 Micromonospora sp. NPDC002411
GCTGGCCCGCCACGGCTCGATGTCGATCGTCTCGCCGTCCTTGAACTGGCGCATGTGCAGCTGGCACGCCGTGGTGCCGCGCTGCGGCCCGTGCGCGTCACCGTTGATCATCAGGCCGCACATGCCGCAGATGCCCTCGCGGCAGTCGTGGTCGAACGCCACCGGGTCCTCGCCGGCGAGGATCAGCCGCTCGTTGAGCACGTCGAGCATCTCCAGGAACGACATGTCCGGGGACACGTCGTCGACCGGGTAGGTCACCATCCGACCCTTGTCCTCAGGGCCCTTCTGGCGCCAGATGCGCAGGGTCAGGTTCACTTGTAGCTCCGCTGCGTGGGGTGGACGTACTCGAATGTCAGGTCTTCCTTGTGCAGCACCGAGGGTTCGCCGTCGGCGGTGAACTCCCAGGCCGCCACGTACGCGAACCGGTCGTCGTCGCGCTGCGCCTCACCGTCGGGGGTCTGGTGCTCGGCCCGGAAGTGGCCGCCGCAGGACTCCTCGCGGTGCAGGGCGTCGATGCACATCAGCTCGGCCAGTTCGAAGAAGTCGGCGACGCGGCCGGCCTTCTCCAATGACTGGTTGAGTTCCTCGCCGGTGCCGGACACCTTGACCCGCTGCCAGAACGCCTCGCGCAGGTCGCGGATCTCGCCGATCGCCTTGCGCAGCCCGGCCTCGCTGCGCTCCATGCCGCAGTGTTCCCACATGATCTGGCCCAGCTCGCGGTGGAACGAGTCCACGGTCCGGTCCCCGTTGACGGCCAGCAGCCGCCGAATCCGGTCCTCGACGTCGGTGCGGGCCTCGATCGCCGCCGGGTGGCTGGCGTCGACCTTGTCCAGCCCGCCGGAGGCCAGGTAGTTGGCGATGGTGGTGGGCAGGACGAAGTAACCGTCGGCGAGGCCCTGCATCAGCGCCGAGGCGCCGAGCCGGTTTGCGCCGTGGTCGGAGAAGTTCGCCTCACCGATCACGAACAGGCCGGGGATGTTCGACTGGAGGTCGTAGTCGACCCACAGGCCGCCCATCGTGTAGTGCACGGCGGGGTAGATGCGCATCGGCACCTCGTACGGGTCCTCGCCGGTGATCCGCTCGTACATCTCGAAGAGGTTGCCGTACTTGGCCTCGATGGCCTTGCGGCCCAGCCGGTTGATCGCGTCGGCGAAGTCGAGGTAGACGCCGAGCTTGGTCGGGCCGACGCCCCGGCCCTCGTCGCACACGTTCTTGGCGGCGCGGGACGCGATGTCGCGGGGGACCAGGTTGCCGAAGGAGGGGTAGATCCGCTCCAGGTAGTAGTCCCGCTCGTCCTCCGGAATGTCCTTCGGGCTGCGGTCGTCGCCCTTGGCCTTCGGCACCCAGACCCGGCCGTCGTTGCGCAGCGACTCGCTCATCAGGGTCAACTTCGACTGGTGGTCGCCGGAGACCGGGATGCAGGTCGGGTGGATCTGCGTGTAGCAGGGGTTGGCGAAGTACGCGCCCTTGCGGTGTGCCCGCCAGGTGGCGGTGACGTTGCAGCCCTTGGCGTTGGTGGAGAGGTAGAAGACGTTGCCGTAGCCGCCGGAGGCGAGCACGACGGCGTCGGCCATCTCGGTGCTGATCTCGCCGGTGACCATGTCCCGGACGACGATGCCGCGGGCCTTGCCGTCGACGAGGACCAGCTCCAGCATCTCGTGCCGGGTGTTCATCTCCACGTTGCCCAGGCCGATCTGCCGCTCCAGCGCCTGGTACGCGCCGAGCAGCAGCTGCTGGCCCGTCTGCCCCCGGGCGTAGAAGGTGCGCTGCACCTGGGCGCCGCCGAAGGAGCGGGTGTCCAGCAGGCCGCCGTACTCGCGGGCGAACGGCACACCCTGGGCGACGCACTGGTCGATGATGTTGACCGAGACCTCGGCGAGGCGGTGCACGTTCGACTCGCGGGAGCGGAAGTCGCCGCCCTTGACGGTGTCGTAGAACAGCCGGTGCACGGAGTCGCCGTCGTTGCGGTAGTTCTTCGCCGCGTTGATGCCGCCCTGCGCCGCGATGGAGTGTGCCCGGCGTGGGCTGTCCTGGTAGCAGTAGGACTTGACGTGGTAGCCCTGCTCGGCGAGGGTCGCCGCGGCCGAGCCGCCGGCGAGACCGGTGCCGACCACGATCACCGTCATCTTGCGGCGGTTGGCCGGGTTGACCAGCTTGGCCTCGAAGCGCCGGGTCTCCCAGCGCTTCTCGACCGGGCCGGCGGGTGCCTTGGTGTCGGCGATCGGGTCGCCCTCGGTGAAGAGTTCCATGTCAGGACACCAATCCGGTGAGTACGGCGAACGGGACCACCAGGTACCCGGCGCAGAGCAGCACGGCGAAGACCAGAGCTGCGACGCGGGCCCGACGCTCGCCGCGCGGCGTCTGCTGGCCGAGGCTGCGGAACGCGCTGAACGCGCCGTGGCGCAGGTGGAAGCCCACCGTGACGATGGCGAGCGTGTAGAAGAGCGTGACGTACCAGCGTTCCGGCGCGAAGTCGGCGACGACGTTGCCGTACGGCTTGCTCTCGTTTCCGACCGGGTTGAGCGTGCCGGTGGTCAGGTCCAGCAGGTGGTAGATCACGAAGAGCAGGATGATCACGCCACCCCAGCGCATCGTGCGGGCCGCGTAGCTGCCGTTGACCTTCTTGCGGTGGGCGTACTTGACCGGGCGGGCGGCGCGGGCGCGCCGAGCCAGCACGGTGGCGGCGACGATGTGGGCGACGACCGCCACGACCAGCACGGTGCGCAGGATCCACAGGAACCAGACGCCGGGCAGCAGTGGCTTGCCGATGTCGCGCAGCCAGTGCGCGTAGTGGTCGAACGAGGTCTCCCCCGTGAACACCTTGAGGTTCCCGAGCATGTGGGCGATGAGGAACAGCGCCAGCAGGATGCCCGTCACCGCCATGACGGCCTTGAGGCCGACGTTGGAGCGGATGGGCGACCGAGTTTTCGTCATTACCACGAGTCCGACGCTAGGAGCACTTTGATCAGTCGTCCAATGCATCAAACTCGTAGTGTTGATAGCCGTAAGCTATGTAGATGCAGCTCCATCAGCTTCGGTACTTCGTCGCGGTGGCCGAAGTACGACATTTCACCCAAGCCGCCGACATCGTGGGCATCACTCAGCCTTCTCTCAGTAAGCAAATTCACGCTCTGGAGGCCGACCTCGGGGCGCCGCTGTTCGAACGGGTAAGGGGCAACATCGCCCTCACCGCGGCGGGTGAGGTGCTGTTGCCCCTGGCCACCCGGATCCTCGCCGACGTGGAGACCGCGACCCGGGAGGTGCAGGAGCTGGTCGGGCTCCGTCGGGGTCGCGTCCGGCTCGGGGCCACCCCGAGTCTGGCCACCTCGCTCGCCCCTCCGGTGCTACGCCGGTTCCGCGACGCGCACCCCACCATCGACCTGCGGGTGGAGGAGGGCGGTTCCCAGGACCTGGTGCGGGACCTGCTCCGCGGCGATCTCGACCTGGCGTTGATCATCATGCCGGCGCAGGGCGCCGACCCCGGGCTGCGGGTCGACCCGATCCTGCGGGAGAGCCTGGTGGTGGCCTCGGTGGACGAGGTGCCGACCGCCTCGGCGACCGGCGATCTGCGCATCACCGACCTGCGCGACCTGCCGATGGTCATGTTCCGCGAGGGCTACGACCTGCGCGACGCCACCATCCAGGCGTGTCGCGAGGCGGGGTTCGAACCGAGCTTCGCGGTGGACGGTGGCGAGATGGACGCCGTGCTCAGCTTCGTCGAGGCGGGGCTCGGCATCGCGCTGGTGCCGGGCATCGTGCTGGCCCGCCGACCGGGCGTGCGGATCACCCCGCCGCACCCCCGGCGGTGCGGACGGGGCGGTGGAGACGGTGGCGCTCGTGCAGTGCGTGTTCGGCACCGGCGGCTCGATGCAGGTGGTGGCATTCGACCGGGAC
>NZ_JBSFBM010000480.1:0-3891 GCF_053592955.1 Micromonospora sp. NPDC002411
CAACGCGATCATGGAGCTGCTCGGCGTGCCGCCGGGGCCGGTGGTGGGTAGGGCCTGGAAGCACCTCAAGGAACTGCGCCTCGAACACGGCCCGCTGGACCGCGACGCCGCCGAGGTGGAGTTGCTGCGTTGGGCCCGCACCGAGGGCCTGGTCGACTAGCTCCAGCAGCCCCGCCGTCTGGCCTTGATCAACTCGGTTTCACCGAAACCGCGGTGTCCCGGTCGCCAGGACACCCCGGGTTTCTAGGAACCCGAGTCGATCAGACGGGCGCCGCGCCCGAACCGGGAGCGGCGCCCATCGGCGTACAGCGTCAGCGCGTCTCGACTGCCGTACTGTCCACGGCCGCGCCCTTGCCGGTCGAGGCGCCGTTGCCGGCCGGCGTCGACGCCGAGCCGAGCCGGGCCAGCAGGCCGGCCAGGTCGATCCCGGTCAGGTCACTGCCGAGCTGGAGCCCCTGGGCCACGTTGCCGGCCACCGACTTCGTCAGCGACGACGCACCGTCGGTGGAGATGACAGTCATCTTGTCGATCGCCCCGATCGGGGCGCTGGCCGCCTCCACCACCTGCGGCAGCACCTTGACCAGCAGGTCCAGAACCGCCGCCTCCCCGTACGCGGCGAACGCCTCGGCCTTGCGCGCCATCGCGTCCGCCTCGGCCTCACCCCTGGCCAGGATGGCCGCCGCCTCTGCCTGACCCTCCCGCTCGACCGCCTCGGCGATGGCGGAACGCCGACGCTGCTCGGCCTCACCCTCCTTGGCGCCCTCGATCGCGTTCGCCTCGGCGAGCGCGGCACGTCGGGCCCGCTCACCCTCACCGGTGAGCCGTGCCTGTTCGGCGGAGGCCTGCGCGGCGGCGATGACCGACTGCCGCTGCGCGTCCGCGTGCAGCACCGCCGCGTTACGCGACGCCTCCGCCTCCTGCTCCACCTTGTACCGGGCCGCGTCGGCCGGCTTGCGTACCTCGGTGTCCAGTTGGCGCTGCTTGAGTTCGGCGTTGCGCTCGGCGACCTTCTGCTGCTCGGAGAGGATCGCCTGGTCCCGTTCCGCCTGCGCGAGCGGGCCGGCGGCGGCGGACTTCGCCTTCGCCGCGTCGATCTCGGCCTGGATGCCGGCCTGCTTGAGGGCCAGGTTCCGGTTCGCCTCGGCGATGGCCTCCTCGGCGAGCAGGCGCTCCTGCTCGGCCTGCTGTCGGGCCCGCGCCTCGGCGATCGCCGCGTCCTTGAGTACCCGGGCGGCCTCCGGCCGACCCAGGTCCTGCAGGTAGGAGCCCTCGGCGAGGATGTCCTGGAGTTGGAAGGTGTCCAGCACCAGGCCCTGATTGGTCATCGAGTGCTCGGCCTCCTCGGCCACGGCGCTGGCGAACGCCGCCCGGTCCCGGATGACCTCCTCGACGGTGAGCCGACCGACGATCGAGCGCAGTGCGCCGGCGAGCACCTCGCGGGTGAAGTTGTCGATCTCGTCCTGTTGGTGCAGGAACCGCTGCGCGGCGGCCCGGATGGCGTCCTCGGTCCCGCCAACCTTGACGATCGCCACGCCGTGCAGGTCGGCGCGGATGCCCTGCTTGCTCACCGCGCCCCGGATGCCGACGTCGATCCGTCGGCTGGACAGGTCGAGCGACTGGAGCTTCTGCACGACCGGCAGCACGAACACCGACGCGCCCAGCACGACCTTCTGCCCGGAGGTGTCTGTCGACCGTCCGCCGTCGGCGGTCTGCGTGGTGCGGCCCTTGCGACCGGTGACGATGAACGCCTCGTTCGGCCCGGCCACCTTGATTCGAGAGAGCACGAAGAGCACCAGGATGAGCACGAGGAGGACCGCGCCACCGATGGCGATTAACAGGGCCATATAAGGAGTCCCGTCTACGAGGGGGAAATCAGTAGGTCTCGACCTGCACGCTTGTCTCGCTCAGCGCCTGAACGACGAACACCTGGGCGCCGATCGGTATCGGCTGGTCCGCACGGGCACTGAGCTTGACCGGTTGGCCGGCGAGCCGGATTCGGACCTCGCCGTACCCGTCGACCGGCACCGGGGTGACGACCAGGCCGAGCGCCCCGACCAGGTCGTCACGGGTGGGGGTGGGGTCCGTACGCATGTTGCGCGCCGCCCGGCTCAGCCGGGAAGCCAACCAGCCGGTGGGCACGGCCGCGAGGACGCCGCCGACCACCGCGCCGACGACCATTCCCGGTGTACGCGCACCGAGCAGTTCGTTGACGATGGCCGCGCCGAACCCGAATGCTCCGGCGAAGCCGGCGACCGTCTCGACCGAGATCGGGCCGTCCACGTCGGCGTGCCCGAAATGGAGCAGCTCGGTGCCGAGCAGGGCGAGCGCGAGCACCGCGATGCCTGCCCCACCGATGATCAGAAAGATGAGCGTCCCCGTTGCCACGACCTTGACGGTATCGACGCCACGCAACGCCGAACGCCGAGTGGCGCTCGGCCCGACGCTGGCAGCCGCGTCGGCGGCGGCATCGGGGAGAATGGGTTGATGCGCTGGACCGTGCTCGACTCACCGATCGGTGAGTTCTCCGTCGCCACGGACGGCACGAACGTCTGCGGCACCGCCTTCGGCCGGGTCGACGCGGCGGTCGACGTGCCCGGCGACCTGCTGTCCCAGCGGGCGGTGACCGAACTGCGGGCGTACTTCGCCGGTGCGTTGACCGCGTTCACCATCCCGGTCTCGATGCCGCGCGGCTCCGACTTCGAGCGGGCCGTGTGGCAGGAGATGACGCGGATTCCGTACGGGGAGACGCTCACCTACGGCGAGGTGGCGCGCCTCGTCGGCGATCCCGGGGCGGCCCGGGCGGTGGGCGTGGCCTGCAACCGAAACCCGGTGCCGGTGATCGTGCCGTGTCACCGGATCGTCGGCGTGGGCGGCAAGCTTGTCGGCTTCGGCGGGGGTCTGCCCCGCAAGGTCAAGCTGCTGGAGTTGGAGGCCGGGGTCGCCCTGCTACGCGCCTGGCACTGAGTTCCTCGGCACGTCACCACTCGAGTGGGCCAGCCACGGCGGGTCGGCCGGGTGCCGCCGCCGGAAGAAGCCGTTGGCCGGAGGCAGGGCCAGCAGGACCAGTGCGACGACGATGGCCACCGGCGCGCCCACACCCAGAGTGAGCAGCAGGGGCTCCAGCCAGCCCGGCATGGCGTCCCGCGCCAGCACGGTGATCCGGTCGATGTCCTCGGTGGAGTAAAAGGAGTAGAGCGGCCGGGGAGACCGGACCACACCGACGGTGGCGCAGCAGGCGAGAAAGGGCGCCGTGGCCCAGGAGGCGACCCGCGCGCCGTTCACCCCCACCACGTTGGCGGCGGCCAGGGCGAGGAGTGCGAGTGACAGCAGTGCGGTCAACAGGTCGGCCGCCAGGTCTGCGGTGCTGCCCAAGCCGGCGAAAGCGACCCCGCTCGCCGGCTCGAAGGACCTGGCAGCCTCGTGGAAGAAGTTCTGGCGCCAATACACGTGCCGTGTCACCGCATCGTCGGTGCCGGTGGGCGGCTCGTCGGCTTCGGGGGCGGTCTGCCGCGCAAGGTGTACCTGCTGGAGTTGGAAGCCCGGGTGGCCCTGCAGCAGGCGTGGTCATGACCTGTCCCGACGGGCCGATCCATATTCATCAGCCGATCGGTCGATGTGGACACCTTGCCCCATCCGCCATGATCGGGCGTCATTTCACCGACTCTGCGGGGGAACTTTGACCGAGAACCAGGACAAGACTGTGAACCGCCGTCGGCTGCTGCGCCGCGCCGGCACCGTCGCGGCAGGTGTCGCCGGCACGACCGTGGTTGGTGCCGCCGTTGCTGCGCCCGCTCAGGCCGCTCCGGGTGACCCGGTAGTTCAGGGTGCCAGTAACGCCGCCGGTGCCACCACCACGGAGCTGACCAGCACCGGGACCGGCCCCACGTTGCG
>NZ_JBSFBM010000481.1:0-3876 GCF_053592955.1 Micromonospora sp. NPDC002411
CATGAAGTTGTTGCCCCGACACGCCGGCGCGAGTGGCAACAACTTCATGATCAACCGGGGGCAGGAGGGGAGTGCGAGGGTGGGGGCCCTGGGGGGGGTTAGCGGAGGGCTAGGCGGGCGGCGCGGGCGTCGCGCTTCTCCTCGAAGCGACTCGCGGCGCGGTCCAGGGAGTCGAGCTGGGTGGCGAGCTGCTCGCGGGCGGCTTCGCCGTCGGCGTTGAGGCCGGTCACGTTGAAGACGTCCCACTGACGCAGCACCGGCTGCAACACCTCGTCGCGGTGCTGGCGGAGGTCGTAGATGCCGGCCAGGGCGATCGCCACGGACTTACGGGCGAAACCGTCGATGCCGCTGCCCGGCATCTGGAAGTCGGCCACCACGTCGGCGACCGCCCGCATGGCCTGGCTCGGGGCCAGCTCGAACGCGGCGGCGAGCAGGTTGCGGTAGAAGACCATGTGCAGGTTCTCGTCGGCGGCCACCCGGGCCAACAGCGCCTCGCAGGCGGGGTCGCCGGTGGCCTTGCCGGTGTTGCGGTGCGAGATCCGGGTGGCCAGCTCCTGGAACGAGACGTACGCGAGCGAGTGCAGCACCTCGTCGCCGTGGGCGTTGGTGTAGCCCTCCGACATGTGCGTCATCCGGGCCCGCTCCAACGCCACCGGGTCGACGGCGCGGGTGACGGTCAGGTAGTCGCGGATCGCGACACCGTGCCGACCCTCCTCCGCGGTCCACCGGTGCACCCAGGTGCCCCACGCGCCGTCGCGGCCGAACAGGGTGGCGATCTCGTGGTGGTACGAGGGCAGGTTGTCCTCGGTCAGCAGGTTCACGATCAGCGCGGTGCGGGCCACGTCCGGGATCGTCGAGTCGGTCGGCGACCACGCCTCGCCGCCGAGCGGCCCGTCGAAGGTGCGCCCCTCGCTCCACGGCACGTACTCGTGCGGGAACCACTCCTTGGCCAGGGTGAGGTGCCGGTCCAGGTTGCGGGCAACCACCGGCTCCAACTCGACGAGAAGTGCGGTCTGACTCAGTGTGGTGCTGACGGTCACGAGAAGCTCCCTACGGTGGCGTAACTTACGCTACCGTAGGTCCCCGCGGCCGTTAGCGCCAGTGGAGACACTCACCCGACCGTCGGCTTCAGGTCTGCCACGGGCGGCATCCACTCCTGAGCGACGGCCGTGACCTGCTCACCAGAGCGGATGTCCTTCACCTCGTCCGGCGCTCCCTCGACGCCCGGGAACCAGACGTACGGAATCCCCCGCCGCTCGGCGTAGCGGATCTGCTTACCGAACTTCGCCGCGCTCGGCGACACCTCCGTGGGCACGCCACTGCGGCGCAGGGCCTCGGCGACCCGGTTGCTGTCCGCCCGCCGCTCCTCGTTCGTGACCGCGACGAGCACGGCGGTCGGCACCTCCCGGGAGACCGACAACGCCCCCGCGCCGAAGAGCAACCCGAGCAGCCGGGTCACCCCGATCGAGATCCCCACACCGGGGTACGAGACCGCGCCCGCGCTGGCCAGGTTGTCGTACCGGCCGCCGGAGCAGATCGAGCCGAACCGCTCGTAGCCGCGCAGCTGGGTCTCGTAGACAGTGCCCGTGTAGTAGTCCAGACCGCGGGCGATGCGCAGGTCCGCCACGCAGAGGCCGGGCGAGTGCTCGGCGGCGGTCTCCACCACCCGGACCAACTCGTCGATGCCCTCGTCGAGCAGCGGGTCGCTCACCCCGAGCGCGCGGACGGCGTCCGCGAACGAGGCGTCCGGCGCGGAGATCTCGGCCAGCGCCAGACACGCCTTGGCCTGCGCCTCGCTCGCACCGGCGGTCTGGGCCAGCAGGTCGGCCACCTTCGCCGGGCCGATCTTGTCGAGCTTGTCGACAGCGCGCAGCGCCGCCTCCGGGTCGGTCAGCCCGATGCCCCGGTAGAAGCCCTCGCAGATCTTGCGGTTGTTGACCTGGATGGTCACCGGCGGAATCGGCAACGAGCGCAGGGCGTCCCCGATGACCAGAGGCATCTCGGCCTCGTGGTGCGGGGCCAGGGTGTCCCGGTCGACGATGTCGATGTCGGCCTGGACGAACTCCCGGTAACGGCCCTCCTGCGGCCGCTCACCCCGCCACACCTTCTGGATCTGGTAGCGGCGGAACGGAAACGCCAACTTGCCGGCGTTCTCCAGCACGTACCGGGCGAACGGCACGGTCAGGTCGAAGTGCAGACCCAACTGGTCGTCGCCACCCGCGCCCTCCGCGTCGGCGTGCAACCGCCGGATCACGTAGACCTCCTTCGAGGTCTCGCCCTTGCGCAGCAGCTGGTCCAGCGGCTCCACCGCGCGGGTCTCCAGCGGCGCGAAGCCGTACAGCTCGAAGGTGGCCCGGATCCGGTCCAGCACGAACTGCTCGACCATCCGCTGACCGGGGGTCCACTCCGGGAAACCGGAGATGGGCGTGGGCTTGCTCATCGGCGTACTCCTTGCGGTTCCGCGCCCGCGGCGCGGTGGTGTCGTGGGTCCGCGCGCGGCGCGGAGAAGGTCTAGAGGCCCCGGGTGGGCGCCGCCGGTCGGCCGCCGCCGACCTGCGCCACCTCGACGAGGTACGGGTTGCTGACGCGCTCGCGACCGATGGTGGTGGCGGGCCCGTGGCCGGGCAGCACGACAGTGTCGTCGGCCAACGGAAGGATCTTGTCGCGCAGGCTGGTGAGCATGGCCGGCATGCTTCCGCCCGGCAGGTCGGTGCGACCGATCGACCCGGCGAAGAGGACGTCGCCGGAGAGGCACAGCTCATCGGCCTCCCAGCCCGACCCGGCGCCCGGCAACCGGAACAGCACCGACCCGCCGGTATGGCCCGGCGCGTGGTCGACGGCGATCTCCAGACCCGCGAGGGTGAGTGTGGCGCCGTCGGTCAGCTCCGCCACGTCCTCCGGCTCGGTGTAGGTCAACCGGCCCCCGAAGAGCGACGTCAGGTCGCTGGAGAGCCCCTTGGACGGGTCGGCCAGCATCTCCCGGTCGCCGGGGTGCACGTAGGCGGTGATGCCGCGCGCGCCGCAGACCGGCGCGACCGAGAAGGTGTGGTCGAGGTGGCCGTGGGTGAGCAGCACGGCGGCCGGATGCAGGCGGTGCTCGGCGAGCAGCGCGTCGAGCTGGCCGAGCACCCCGATGCCGGGGTCGACCACCACGCACTGCTCCCCCGGCGCGGTGGCGACCACGTAGCAGTTGGTGCCGAAGGCGTCCGCGGGAAAGCCGGCCACGAGCACGGGCGCTGTCCTCTCCGTCGAGCAGTCGTCGTCCTGCCCAGCAGCCTAACGGGCGTGCCCACCGACTTTGCCGCGTCCGCCTCAGGCACCCCGTAGGGCACAGTGACAACTCCCGATAAGCGCTGCTCGGGATGGGGTGGAACCTCGTACACCACATTCCCAGTCGCTAGCCGTACACTCTGGCGGGCGTGTGGCGCGACACACGTGACGCCCGGACGGGCCGGGACGCCCGGCCGCCGGCGACGACCAGGTGAAGGAAAGGGGAGCACGGGTGGCTTCCAGCAGGGACCGGCAGCGCAAACTGGCGCGGGCCAAGCTCGACCGGCAGATGGCTCGCCGGGCCGCCACCGTGCGGCGCCGTCGGCAGATCCAGGCCGGAGTCGGAGCCGCTCTGATCCTCGTGTTGGTGGTGGCCGGCTCGGCCTGGGCGCTCGGGGCGTTCGACTCCGACCCGAAGCAGAACACGGACGCGGCGGAGACCTGCATCTGGACGCCGCAGGACGCAACCGCCAACACCAACCTCAAGGACGTCGGCACGCCGGCGACCAAGGACCTGCCCACCGACGGCACCCGCACGATGACGGTGACCACCAAGCACTCCCGGGTCGGCAACGCCGTCGGGCTGGACACCCCGGTCTCGGCGGT
>NZ_JBSFBM010000482.1:0-3874 GCF_053592955.1 Micromonospora sp. NPDC002411
GGAGCAGGAATGAGTCGAAGACCAACTGCGACCAGCGCCGGTTGCCCGGGCACTGGTCGGCGGCGACCTTCCCCTGTGCGCAGTCGAGCTGACGCTGCGGGGTGCCGAGGCCGTACCGCTTCACCAGCGCGGAGCGGACCCGGAAGTTCGTGGCGCCCCAGATCTCCCCGTCGGCGTGCACGGCGGGCCCGCCGGTGTTGTAGCCGATGTCGGAGTAGTTCAGCGGGCTGCGGCTGAGGTCGTGGTTGCGGATGCCGCTGACCAGGTTGCCGGTGACGTAGCCGCCGGTGACGAAGGGCGTCTCGCCGGGCGCGCGCAGCCCGTGCTGGAAGAGGTACTCGGCGGCGAGCAGGTCGCCCCACGACTCACCCATCGCCCCGCCCTGGTGGCCACTGATGCCGCTGTCCGGGCCGGCGATCATCCGGTTGGTGATCGCGTGGGTGTACTCGTGGCCGATCACCGTCATGTCGTAGTCGCCGTCCACGCACGGCGGGTACGGCCCGCCCGCCTGCGGCTGCCACAGGTACATGTTGGTGGTCGGCGGCAGCCCGTCGCGCGGGGTGCCCTGGTTGGCGTTGTTGCGGTTGCCGGTCAACGCGCCCTGCTGGGCGCGGCCCTGCTCGGCGTCACCGCCCAGCCCGGACGGGGTGAGGTTGACCGCCTGGAGGTTCCACGCCGACTCGGTGAAGCCCAACTGGTACGACCAGTCGTGCATCCGGTTGTGCATGGCGAACAGGTTGGCGATCGAGGCGTCCGCGTCGTTGCGTTGGGCGGAGGTGAAGACCTCGGGGTTGCACTTCGCCTGGTGCCACTGGTCGGTGAACGGGTACTCGTAGCGGCGTTCCGGGCTGGTGGGGGCCGGGACGATCGGGGTGTTCGCGCCCCAGGAGAGCACGGTGTTGGCCGAGTTGCCACGCGAGGTGTACGTCGGCGTGCCGGTTGCCGCGTCGACGTCCCACGGCTGGCCGGTGGCCGGGTCGCGGGAGGCTGCCACGCAGCCGGGCACCGGGTCGCCGCACCAGCGCACCCGGGGGTCCTGCCCCGGGCCGAGGTCGCGGGGCGGGGTGGCCGGGAAGACCGCCCAGCTCGGGTTGTCCGAGTCGTAGTCGACGAGATCCTCGCGGACCAGCACCTGCCCGGTGTTGCCGTCCACGTAGGTGGTGAACGCGGCGGGGTGCTCGGTGTCCGCGCCGATCATGGTGACCTCGTACGCGGCCCGTGGCCCGTCCACCGGGGTGGGTACGGCCACTGTCCGGATGGTGTGGCTGGCCACCGCGTCGGCGGTCAGCCTGGCGTCGGCGAGCGCGGCCGCGTACGCCTGCTCGGCGGTACGGGTGGCCGGGGCGGGGATGCCGCCGTTGCGGGCCAGCGAGGAGCTGACCGAGAGCACCGTGCCGCCCGCGACCGCGAGCGTGACGAGGCCGTCCGGCCCGGCCGGCAGGTCGCCGAAGCGTTGCCGGAGGGTGACCACGGCACCGCTGCCGATCGGCCGGACCAGCACGCGGTCCATGGCGGCCACCGAGGCGGCGTCCAGCCCGAACAGGTCGCGGTTGGCGGTCAGATAGGCGCGGGCGGCGGCCTCCGGGTCGGCGGGCAGCCCGGTGGCCAGAGCTGTGCGACCGGGGCCGAGCGCCTGCGGGGTGCCGAGCCGGTTCCAGCGGACGTCGGGGTCGGCGGCGCGGGCCAGGCCGCGTTGGCGGGCGTCGGGTGCCGCCGTACCGGTGCGGTTGTCGGCGTCGGCGGGCTCGTGGCCCTCGGCGAATGGTCCGGACGTGCGCTCGGCGGGCGCCGCGTTGCCGGTGGGGGCCGCGGTGCTCACGCCGGTGGGGAGCAGCGCGGCGACCGTCGCCGTCGTCGCCAGGACGGCGATGAGCCGGCGTCGGCGCCGGCTCATCGGGGGTGACCACTCCGGTTGTGGCACGGGACCTCCTCGTGGGAGCGGGATGGCCGGCGGTCGCCGGCCGTGGATGCGCGGTGACGCATGCACACCTGTGGATATCAGTCGATCGTGGTGGCGGCAAGGTCCGGGGACGTCGACATGTCGCGGGATCGCGGAAAGACGAAGCCGCCCTCGGGGTGTCCCGGGGCGGTCGCGACGATCGGTGTGGGGAGGTGGGGCCGGTGGTCGGCCGGCTACGGGTGCGGCGTGGTCAGTCGGTCGGCGCCCAGTCGGGGTCGCGACCGAAGGCGGCCAGGAGGTGGTCCTGTTCATCGGCGTCGTCGGGCACCCGTACCCCGGTGTGGACCAGGTTGTTGCGCCGGTAGTCGTCGATCTGCCCGGCGAACCACTGGGCGGCCACGTGCACCGCGTCCGGATCGAGCCGAGGCTGGGCGCCGATCGCCACGGCCACGTCCCACCCGTGGATCAGGTGCTCGGCGAGGAGTTGCCGGAGGTATTCCGCGGCCGGGGTCTCGCCACTGGAGAGGTGCACGGTGCGGTCGATCGTGCCGGGGTGGGTGGCGGCGATCTCGGCCTGCGCGGCGGCCTCCCGTGCGGTCGAGATCGGGTCGGTGCCGAGTTGGTCGCCGTCGAGTCGGTCGCCGACCTCCTCGATGGTCCGGCCGGCGAGCAGCGGGACGCTCCACCGGGCCTCGGTGACCACGTGGTTGACGAGCGTGCGGACGTCCCAGTCCGAGCAGGGTGTCGGGTCGGACCACTGGCCGGGCTCGACCTGGTCCACCCGGTCGACGAACTCGGCCAGGCTCCGGCGGTACGCCTCCAGCAGATCCATGCTGCCGATTGTTCCGGTCGGCGGGGCGGGGCGAGCCGTTTTGCCCGGCCTGGTCGGGGATTGGTGCTGGCTGCCCGGGTCAGTCCAGGTCGGCGGGGTCCAGGCCGAGCTCCCGGGCGGTGACCAGCCGGACCCACTCGCCGAACTGCCGGCGGGAGATCACCCTGTCGTGCACGGCCAGTTGGACGGCTAGGCCGTCCATGACCGCGCTGATCCGCCAGGCGGCTCCGTCCGGGTCGGCGCACTGGAAGGTGCCGTCGGCCACTCCGGTGGAGATCACCTCGGCGAGGTCCTGACGCCAGCGCAGGTCGAGTCGGCGGGAGACCTTCTCCAACTCCGGGGTGCGCAGCGACTCGGACCAGCCGTCTATCCACATCGACCAGGAGGTTGCCCGCCCGGCCGGGGTGTAGAGCTTGAGGATCTTGCGGAGCTTGGTCAGCGGCGGGGCCGAGGAGCGGGTCACCGCGTCCAGTCGGGCCAGATCCTGCTCGACCGCGTACGCGAAGGCCTGCGCGAGCAACCGTTCCTTGGTGGCGAAGTGGTAGAAGACCAGGGCCTGGCTCACGCCTGCCGCGTTCGCCACGTCCGCCGTTCGGGTGTTGGCCAGACCGCGCTCCACGATCACGTCGCAGGCGGTGCGCAGCAGGGCATCCAGGCGGATTTCGGCCGCACGTCTCGTCACGACCGTTACCGTAGCCCATCCGAGTGAACACGAACAGTTACCGCCGCCTGCTGAGCGGCGCTGTGTCAGTCGGAAGCCGGACACTTTCCCGGGGTGCCGTCGGTCGTTCTGTAGGGGAGCATTCAACGAGGTCTGCCGCCCGAAAGCAGTGTGCGGACGGTTCCGCCGGTCGATCTGCGACACGGTGATGACGATCGTTGCCTGGTGGTGTCGGAGTGTGACTGCCACCAGCAGGCCGAGGCGCCAGACCATCCTCCTAGGAAGCCTGCGGGGGGTGGCGGTGATCTCGTCCACCGAGGGCCAGACGCGCCGAGACGACCCCGAGTTGGCAGTCGTTCACCGGCTCGGCTAAAGTTCTCATCCGTCACCCGGGAACGTCCGGGGGCGTGCGGACGTAGCGCAGCTGGTAGCGCATCACCTTGCCAAGGTGAGGGTCGCGGGTTCGAATCCCGTCGTCCGC
>NZ_JBSFBM010000483.1:0-3847 GCF_053592955.1 Micromonospora sp. NPDC002411
GGCCGGAGCCCGACTATCGGGCCGAGCCGGCGTACCGCGCGGAGCCGACCTATCGCCCGGAGTCGGGCTTCGGGGCCGAGCCGGGCTTCGGGGCCGAGCCGGGTTACCGGGGTGAGCCGTACCGGGGGGAGCCCGACTATCGGGCGGAGCCGGCGTACCGTGCCGAGCCGGGTTACCGGGCGGATCCGGGCCATCGGGTCGAGCCGACGTACCGGACCGAACCCGAGCCGCCGCCGGTCGTCCCCGACCCGGGTCCGTCGCGGTACGCGTTGCTGGACAACGGTTACCGGCCGGGCGACCCGCCGGTGGAGTCGCGGTACGCCCTGCTGGAGACCGGCTACCAGCCGGAGACCGGCTATCCGGTCGCCGTGCCGCAGCCCCCGCCGGTCGCCGCGCCACCCCCCGCGCCGATCGCACCACCGCCGATCGCACCACCGGTCGCGCCCCCGCCGGTCGCCCAATCGGTCGGTTCGGCGGTCGTCGAGCGCTCCTACCCGCCCCGGATCGAGTGGCGCTCGCAGGGCGTCGACGAGCAGGAACGGGCCAACGGGGTGCTGCGGCGGGATCTGGGCACGCCCCGGGTGTTCGCCTTCGCCAACCCCAAGGGCGGGGTGCACAAGACCACCGCCACAGTGCTCGCCGCGGCCACCGTCGGCAGCGTGCGTGGGCAGGGCGTGCTCGCCTGGGACGACAACGAGCTGCGCGGCACCCTCGGGCTGCGCGCCGGCAGCGCCCGACACGCCCGGACGATCCGGCACCTGGTCACCGACCTGGCCCAGATCGAGATCCTCGAAGGCGAGACCCTGCTGGGTCGGCTGGACGACTACCTGCGGCACGCCTCCGACGGTTCGTACGACGTGCTGGCCGGCGAGGAGAGCCCGCGCTTCGCCCAGCGACTGGACCAGTTCACCGTCCGGCGGGTGCTGGAGCTGCTGCGGCGCACCCACGACGTGGTCTGTGTCGACACCGGCAACAACGTGGAGAGCCCCAACTGGCGCACCGTGATGCAGGCCGCCGACCAGCTGGTGGTGACCACTGTGCCGCGGGAGGACGCGGCGTTCAGCGCGGACTGGATGCTCGACCTGCTGCACGAGGAGGGCATGGGCGAGTTGGCGGACAACGCCGTCACCCTCATCTCCTGCCCGACCCCGGGTCGCTCGCCACTGCAGGACGACCTGGAACGGCACTTCGCCACCCGTACCCGTGGAGTGGCCGTGGTGCCCTACGACCCGGCGCTGGAGACCGGGGCGTCGATCGAGTACCACCAGCTCCAGCCGGAGACCCGGCAGGCGTGGTTGCGGGCGGCGGCGATGATGGTGGAGCCGTTCGCCCGGTGAGCTGGTCTGCCGCCACCGGAGCCCCGGCACTCGACCGCGCCTGAGAGGATCATCGGGTGAGCCCGGACTACCCCGACCCCGCGCGGCCCGTCGACGAGCCCGACCGCCCCGCGCCGCCCCGCACGCCAGGCGCGACCTCGCCGGAGGCTGAGCGGTCGTCCGGGCCGCAGCCGGACGCCGAGCGGTCGCCCCGGTCGCAGCCGGACGCCGAGTCGCAGCCCGGGAACGGGTCGCTGCCGGGGACCGTGCCACCGCCGGAGGCCCAGCTGGCGACACCGCAGCACGGGTACGGTCCGGGCGACGTCCCCGCCTCGGCGGCGTACCAGAGCTCGTTGGAGCTGACCTTCGACGAGCCGCGTCGTCCGCTGCGTACCGTGGCGACGGTGCTGGCCAGCGTGCTCGCCGTGGCTGTCCTGGGTGTGCCCTTCGGGCTGCTCTGGGCGGGGCTCGCGCCGGACACGCCGGTGCTCAAGACCGCCGAGGGGGCGATCTACTCCGACCCGCAACCGGAGCAGCCGATCGCCGCCGACGGGTGGTTCAGTCTGCTCGGGCTGGCCTTCGGGTTGCTGGTGGCGCTCGCCCTGTGGTTCGTGCTGCGACGTCGGCGCGGCCCGGTCGGGCTGCTCGCTGCGGTTCTCGGCGGGTTGGCCGCCGCGCCGGTGGCCTGGCAGGTGGGACGGCGGATCGGATTGGCCACCTTCGACCGGCTGCTGGACACCGCCCCGGCCGGGCAGGCCTTCACCAAACCCGCCGACCTGCGGGCCGGCGGGGTCGACTGGCTGCTCGGTGTCCTACCGCTGCCGCACGGCAACCTGCTGTTGCCGGCGTTCGGCGCCGCGATCACGTACACGCTGCTGGCGGGCTGGTCGCGGTGGCCGGGCCTGCGCCCGGAGCCCGAGCCGGGGCTCAGTTGGGTGTCGGCGGGGACGCCAGTTCCGCCAACGGCACCGGAACCGCCCGCACCTGACGCAGCAGAGCCGCCTCGCGGTTGAGCAGCCGCAGCTCGGCGCGGAGCCGCGCGGCGGTGTCGTCGATGGCCAGCAGCCGCTGCCGGTCGTCGACGGTGAGCGCCGCGGTCGCCGCCACCAGATGGGACAACACCGTCGGATCCTCCGGCAGTTGCTCGGAGATCTCCTCCGGGTCGGGGCGGATCAGCCCCAGGTACTGCCGGAACACCGCGATCACCCGGGCGGCCAACAGGTCGGCGACCTCGTCGGGCCCGGAAGGGTCGGGGAGCCACTCGACGTCCGCGGTCAGGTAGGGAGCCGCGTCCTCGTCGACCTCGGCGATCCGGAACCGGCGGCGGCCGACCGTGACGATGTCGAAACCACCGTCGGCCAGTTCGGTCACCTGCCGCAGCTCGGCGGTGCAGCCCACCTCGTGCAGGGTGACCTCGCCGACGCCCGCCGTCGCGCGGGAGCCGGGACCGGCGGGTGCGACCTCCCAACCCGCCTGGATGGCCACCACGCCGAACTCGCGGGGAGCGCCCTCGGGCAGGTCGACGAGGTGTCGGACCAGCGCCCGGTAGCGCTCCTCGAAGATGTGCAACGGCAGCACCAACCCGGGAAAGAGCACCGTTGCGAGCGGAAACACCGGCAGCCGTGCGGTCACATGGTCGAGCCTAACCAATCTCGCGCCGGTGAGCGTGGCCCGGCTCACCGTCCCGGCGTACGGGCGGCTCGGGTGCACCGCGGGCGGGCCGCCTAGACTCGCAAGGGTGCTGAACCGGATCGACCTGCGCAACGGTCTCGGAGACCCGCGCCGCCTGCTGCCCCGTGCCCAACTCGACGTGTCGGTCGCCGTCGAGCGGATCCGACCGCTGGTGGAGGCGGTCCGCGAGCATGGTTACCCGGCGATCCGGGAGGCCAGCGAGCGGTTCGACGGCATCTCTCCGGAGGTGCTGCGGGTGCCGGCCGAGGCGATCACCGAGGCCGAGGGGGTGCTCGATCCCAGCGTGCGTGCCGCGCTGCTGGAATCGATCAGCCGGGCCCGTCGGGTGCACGCCGACCAGCGCCGCACCGACCACACCACGCAGGTGGTGCCCGGCGGCACTGTCACCGAGCGGTGGCTGCCCGTCGACCGGGTCGGCCTCTACGTGCCCGGCGGCCTGGCGATGTACCCGTCGACGGTGGTGATGAACGTCGTTCCCGCCCAGGCGGCCGGCGTGCGGTCGCTGGTGGTGGCCAGCCCGCCGCAGAAGGACAACGGTGGCCTGCCCGACCCCCGGGTGCTCGCCGCGTGCGCGCTGCTCGGTGTCGACGAGGTGTACGCCGTCGGCGGGGCCCAGGCGGTGGCGATGCTGGCGTACGGCGCTGCTGTCGACCCGTTGGGTGAGCTGCGGTGCGACCCGGTCGACCTGATCACCGGCCCGGGCAACATCTGGGTGACCGCCGCCAAGCGGCTGCTGCGGGGCGTGGTCGGCATCGACGCCGAGGCCGGGCCGACCGAGATCGCCATCCTGGCCGACGACACTGCCGACCCGGCGCACGTGGCCGCCGACCTGATCAGTC
>NZ_JBSFBM010000484.1:0-3832 GCF_053592955.1 Micromonospora sp. NPDC002411
GGGGAGCCCGCCCGCGGTGTCGTGCCACCAGCGCCGCACGGCGTGCAACCGTCCTCCCGATAGTTCATGTGCCGGCCCACGAAGATCCCGATACCGTTGGCGACCGCGCGCGCCGTACCGTCGGACGGGTTGTTGCGGGCGGTTGCCCGGCCTGCGGTCGACGTGAACCGCCCGGGGGCGACTTGATCAACTGCCGGAGCCGGCGCCTGGGTGCCAAAAAGTTTTGTGCACTTCCTACAACTGAGCGACTGTTGGTTCGGTGGTTGCGCCATAGCGCTGGCCGCCGCCAGCCGGAAAGGTGATCACTGCTGGGAGCCGTCGTCTCGCGGCACGCAGTTCAAGGTCTAGCTAAGGGGTCAGTCGGGTGTTCAACCGTGTCGCCATCGTCAACCGTGGTGAAGCCGCCATGCGGCTCATCCACGCGGTCCGCGAGTTGGCCGCGGAGACCGGCATCCCGCTCGAAACCGTCGCGCTCTACACCGACGTCGACCGGACCGCCACCTTCGTCCGCGAAGCGGACATCGCCTACGATCTCGGTCCGGCGTCCGCCCGCCCGTACCTCAATCTCCAGGTGCTGGAACGCGCCCTGACCGAGACCGGGGCGGACGCCGCCTGGGTCGGCTGGGGTTTCGTCGCCGAGGATCCCGCGTTCGCCGAACTGTGCGAGAAGATCGGCGTCACGTTCGTCGGGCCGAGCGCGGACGCCATGCGCCAACTCGGTGACAAGATCGGCTCCAAGCTGATCGCCGAGGAGGTCGGCGTTCCGGTCGCGCCGTGGAGCCGGGGTGCCGTCGAGACCCTGGCCGCCGCCCGGACGGCGGCAGCCGAGATCGGCTACCCGCTGATGCTCAAGGCGACAGCGGGCGGCGGCGGGCGCGGCATCCGGGTCATCCGGAGCGAAGCCGAGCTGGACGACGCCTACGAGCGGACCAGCCAGGAGGCGGCGCGGGCGTTCGGCAGCGGCATCGTGTTCCTGGAACGCCTGGTCACCGGGGCCCGGCACGTCGAGGTCCAGGTGATCGCCGACGGGCAGGGCACCGCCTGGGCGCTCGGCGTCCGCGACTGCTCGGTGCAGCGGCGCAACCAGAAGGTCATCGAGGAGTCGGCATCGCCGGTGCTCGACGCGGCGCAGGCCGCCGAGCTCAAGACGTCGGCCGAGCGGCTGGCCGTGGCGGTCGGCTACCGCGGCGCGGCGACAGTGGAGTTCCTGTACCACCCCGGGGACCGGCTGTTCGCGTTCCTGGAGGTCAACACCCGCCTCCAGGTCGAGCACCCGATCACCGAGTTGACCACCGGGTTCGACCTGGTCAAGGCACAACTGCACGTCGCCTCCGGCGGGCGGCTCGAAGGCACGCCGCCGGTGGAACGCGGACACGCGATCGAAGCCCGGCTCAACGCCGAGGATCCCGACCGTGACTTCGCGCCGTCCCCGGGGCGGATCGCGCGGCTCGACCTGCCCAGCGGCCCCGGCATCCGGGTGGACACCGGCGTCAGCGAGGGCGACACCATCCCCGCCGACTTCGACTCGATGATCGCGAAGATCATCGCGTACGGCCGCGACCGTGACGAGGCGCTCGGCAAGCTGCGGCGGGCCATGGCGAACACCACGGTGATCATCGAGGGCGGCGCGACGAACAAGAGCTTCGTGCTCGACCTGCTCGACCAGCCCGAGGTGATCGACGCCAGCGCGGACACCGGCTGGATCGACCGCGTCCGCGGCGAGGGCCGACTCGTCACCCACCGCCACAGCGCGGTCGCCCTGGCCGCCGCCGCCATCGAGGCGTACGAGGAGGAGGAGCGCGTCGAGCGGCAGCGACTGCTGTCGACGGCTGCCGGCGGACGCCCGCAGGTGCAGCACTCCAGCGGCCGACCGCTCGACCTCAAGCTGCGCGGCGTCGGCTACCGCACCCGGGTGGCGCGGGTCGGCCCACACCGGTTCCGCGTCGGTATCGAGGCGGGCACCGTCGTCCGCACCGCCGACGTCGAGCTGGACCGGTTCGACCGGCACACCGGCCAGATCGTCGTCAACGGCATCCGCTACCGCCTGCTCACCGGCACGTACGGGCCTACCCACCTGGTCGAGGTGGACGGTGTGACGCACCGCGTGAGCCGCGACGAGGGTGGCGTCCTGCGCTCCCCGATGCCGGCGCTCGTCGTCGCCACGCCACTGGAGATCGGCGCGGAGGTCGAGGCGGGCGCGCCGGTGCTGGTGCTGGAAGCGATGAAGATGGAGACGGTGCTTCGGGCGCCGTTCAAGGCCCGCCTCAAGGAGTGCGCCGTCTCGGTGGGCAGCCAGGTGGAGGCGGGTGCGCCGCTGCTGCGCCTGGAGCCACTGATGGACGACGCCGAGGAGGCCACCGACGGCCCGACCGGCGAGACCGTCGAACTGGACCTGCCGACCGCCGCCGAGGACGTCCCGACGGACGAGCGCGTCCGGCGCGGTCAGGAGGACCTGCGGGGGCTGCTGCTCGGCTTCGACGTCGACCCGCACGACGACCGTCGGGTGCTCGACGGTTACCTCACCGCGCGGCGACAGGCCACCGAAGCGAGCCAGCGGTCCGGCGCCGGTCGTCGGCCGCTCGCCGCCGAACTCGACCTCATCGAGGTGTTCGCCGACCTCGCCGAGTTGAGCCGTAACCGGCCGACCGGTGAGGACGGCGGCGGCGCCCACGTGCACAGCGCCCGGGAGTACTTCCACACGTACCTGCAGAGCCTCGACGTCGAGCGGGCCGGTCTGCCGGACGCCTTCCAGACCAGGCTCGCCAAGGCGCTCGGCCGGTACGGCGTCACCGATCTGGAGCGCTCCCCCGCGCTCGAAGCGGCCGTGTTCCGGATCTTCCTGGCCCAGCAGCGCGCATCCGCCGAGGCCACTGTCGTCGCGACAGTGCTGCGCGCCTGGCTGCGGGAGACCCCGCCGGACGAGTCGTTGCGGGAGCCCGCCGGTCTCGCGCTGGAGCGGCTGATCGCCGCGACGCAGGTGCGTTTCCCCGTGGTCGCCGACCTCGCCCGTGGCGTGGTGTTCGCCTGGTTCGCCCAGCCACTGCTGCGACGCAACCGGGCCCGGGTGTACGCCGAGGTCCGTGGTCACCTGCGGCACCTGGACGCGCAGCCGGACGCCGCGGACCGCGCCGAGCGCATCGCCGAGATGGTACGCAGCACCGAGCCCCTGGTCCGGCTGCTCGGGCAGCGGCTCGTGCGCGACCACCTCGACAACGCGGTGATGCTGGAGGTGCTGACCCGGCGGTACTACGGCAACAAGGCGCTCACCAGCGTGCGTAGCCAGGCCGTCGCGGGCTGCACGTTCGTGGTCGCCGAGCGGGCCGATTCGAGCGTGGTCTCCGCCGCGGTGAGCTTCGACGCGCTGGGCAGCGCGTTGCGTGGGCTGGCCGAGCTGGCCGGTGACGAGGAGTCCGTCGACGCCGACATCTACCTCGGTTGGGAGAACCAGCCGGAGGACTTCGACGCGATGGCGGCGGCGCTGGCCGAGGTGATCGCCGCGCATCCGCTGCCGCCTCAGGTCCGCCGGGTCACCACCACCGTCGCGGGTCGCGGCGGAGCGGTGATGCACCACCACTTCACCTTCCGCCCCTCCGACACCGGGCTGACCGAGGACCGGCTGATCCGCGGCCTGCACCCGTACATCGCGCAGCGGATGCAGTTGGAGCGGCTGCACAAGTTCGACCTGACCCGCCTGCCGTCGTCGGACGAGGAGGTCTACCTCTTCCAGTGCGTGGCGCGGGAGAACCGGGCCGACGAGCGTCTCGTCGCGTTCGCGCAGGTGCGTGACCTGACCGAGCTTCGCGAGCAGGACGGCCGTCTGGTCGCGCTGCCG
>NZ_JBSFBM010000485.1:0-3829 GCF_053592955.1 Micromonospora sp. NPDC002411
GGGGTCCGCTCGCGCTCGCGTCGCCCGACCGCGAAGCTGACCACTCCCAGGGCCAGGCCGACGACCGCCAGGACGATGCCCACCCGGTGACCACGGACGCCGCGCTGTTGACGATCCGCGCCGGATGCGAGGCGGTGTCGCGATGTTCCTGCGGGCTCACCCCGTAGGCTGCCCGGAACGCCCGGCTGAAGTGGGCTTTGTCGGAGAACCCCCACCGTGCCGCAATGGTCTGCACCGGTTGGTTGCGCAGCGCCGGGTCGGACAGGTCGCGTCGGCACCGGGTCAGCCGCAGATCACGGATGTACGACGCCACAGTGGTCTCCTCGGCCTCGAACAGTCGATGCAGGGACCGCACCGAGATGTGGTGGGCGTCGGCGACGGCCCCGGGGCTGAGCGTCGCGTCGCCCAGGTGCCGGTGGACGTACGCCTGCACCTGGGCGAGCAGTGCCCGGCGGCGCACCTCGGTGGGTACGGCGTCCTCGGCGACCAGGTGCCGGCCGAGCATGGTGGTGGCCAGGTCGAGCCCGACCGCGCCGAGCCGGCTCGCGTCGGCGGCATGGTACTGCTCGGGGTGCCTGGTCACCTGCAACAGGAACTGCGCGAGCAGCGCCCCGATGCCCTCGCTGCCGGACATCCGTCCGCCGTAGAGCGCGGCCATCCGCTGCGGCGGCAGCGGTAGCGCGGCGTGGGGGATCAACGTGATGATCGAGGTCGCCTGGTCCCGTTCCGGTTCCGTCGCGTGGTGGCAGACGTCGTGCGGTCGGGACCCGTCGTAGAAGGTGAACTCGCCGGCCAGGATCTCGCTGCGGCGACCGTCCTGGCTGGACGTGCCGATGCCGCCGGTGGTGTAGGCGAGGATGTACAGCTCCGGGTCGGACTGACGGACCAGCTTCTGGGTGCGGGTGGCGTCCAGTGACGGGTACTGGTATTCCACGAGTTGGATCGGACCGAGCGAGATGAAGTCGGCGCGGGCGGCGAAGTCGTCGGCGTGCGCGGACTGGATGCGCAGTGGCGCCGAGGTGCGTGCGACCAGGTCCAGCCACATCCCGAACCGCTCGCCCGGGGGCAGGACTGTGGTGTCGATGGTGTCTCTCGGTAGCATTTCGCGCCTCAGCCCGCTCGACGTTCCATGAGTGCCTCGACGCCGTCGAGGATCCGGTCCAGGCCGAAGACGAACTCGTCGTCCGGGTCGTCGTCCTGGTTGATCACACCGGCGCTCAGCACCCGGTGCAGCGCCGGGAAGCGGGCCGGGTCGATGAGCCGGGCCAGCATTCGGCTGTAGGCGGGCATCATCTCGCTCGGCGTGAGGCCGGAAGCCTGGGCGCCCTCGGCGATCTGCGACGTGAGCGTGGCCTCGTTGCGGACGTACCCGGTGATCAGGAGCAGCGTCGACATCTTCTCGCCCTCGCCGAGGGTGGTGCCGTCGAGGCAGCGCAGCCCGTCCTCCATCCAGCCGAGCTGCTGAGGGGTGATCGGCGGACCGCTGATCGGCACGTGCAGCAGCCAGGTGCGCCGCCGCAGCACGTCGTGCTCGGCCCAGGCCCAGCGGGTCAGACCGGCGCGCCAGTTGGTCTCTGGCGGGGGCGGTCCGGGCGACGGGCCGTAACCGGTGTCCACCATGAGCAGCAGCAGCTCGTCCTTCGAGCCGACGTACCGGTAGAGGGCCATGGTGGCGGCGCCCAGCTCCTTGGCGACCCGGCTCATGGAGACGGCCGCCAGCCCGTCGGCGTCGGCCACGCGTACGGCGGCGTCCACGATGGTGGACACGCTCATCCCCGGCCGGGGGCCCTTGGGTGGTCGTTCCCGCAGACCCCAGGCGCTCTCGATGGCCGGCGGGAGCACCGGCCCGCTGTCGTCTGTCTGTGCCGCCACATTTCCTCCTTGCCCCGCCATCCTAGTTCTGCGTATGGTCTACGCATAACAGCGTACGCCATACGCAGAAGGAGAAATGATCATGACGACCACCACCACACCGGCACCGCGAGCGGGCCGGCGGGAGTGGATTGGCCTCACGGTGCTGATGCTGCCCCTGCTCCTTGTCTCGATGGACGTGTCGGTGCTCTACTTCGCCGTCCCGTTTATCAGCGCGGAGTTGCGCCCCACCGCAACCGAGCAACTCTGGATCTTCGACATCTACGGCTTCGTGCTGGCCGGGCTGCTCATTACCATGGGCGCTCTCGGCGACCGGATCGGCCGACGTCGACTCCTGCTGATCGGCGCCACCGCGTTCGGGGCGGCGTCGCTGCTGGCCGCGTACGCCGACAGCACCGCGACGCTCATCGCCGCGCGCGCCCTGCTCGGCGTCGGCGGAGCCACCCTCATGCCCTCGACGCTCGCCCTGGTGCGCAACATGTTCCACGACGCGAAGCAGCGCGGCACCGCCATCGCCGTCTGGACCGCCACCCTCACCGGCGGCATCGCGATCGGCCCGGTGCTCAGCGGCATCCTGTTGGAGCACTTCTGGTGGGGCTCGATCTTCCTGATCAACATCCCGGCGATGCTGATGCTGCTCCTGCTCGCCCCGCTGCTGGTGCCCGAGTTCCGCAACCCGGCGACCGGGCGGTTCGACCTGGTCAGCGCGGCGCTGTCGCTCGGGGCGCTGCTGCCGGTGATCTACGGCATCAAGGAGATGGCCCGCGACGGCCTCAGCCCGGTGCGGGTGCTCGCCATCGTCGGCGGCCTGCTGGTGGGCGCGCTCTTCCTGCACCGTCAGCGGACGCGGGCGTACCCGATGGTCGATCTCAGGCTGTTCCGCCGTCGCGGCTTCGGCGGGGCGCTCGCGGTCAACCTGCTGGCGATGTTCGCCATCGTCGGCTTCGCCATCTTCACCACCCAGCACCTCCAGTTGGTGCTCGGCCTGAGCCCGCTGCGGGCGGCACTGTGGAGCCTCGTGCCGTCCCTCGCCGTGGGCGGAGTCGCACCGGCCGCCGCCGCTCTCGCCCAACGCGTCGATCGGGCGTACCTGATCGGTGCGGGATTCGGGATCGCCGCGGTCGGCTTCGTGGTGTTGACCCAGGTCACGCCGGATACGCCGCTGTGGCTGCTCCTCGTCGGCGCCAGTGTCTACGCGGGCGGCCTGGTGATGGTGATGTCCCTCGTCACCGAGCTGGTCCTCGGCGCGGCGCCGCCCGAGCAGGCCGGCGTCGCGTCGGCGCTGACCGAGTCCAGCAGCGAGCTGGGCGGTGCGCTGGGAATGGCGATCCTGGGCAGCGTGGGCGCCGCGGTCTACCGCCGCGAGATCGTCGACGGCCTGCCGGCCGGGCTGCCCGCCGACGCCGGCGACGCGGCGCAGGAGACGCTGGGCGGTGCGCTCGCCGTCGCCCAGGGGCTGCCGGCGGAACTGGCCGACGCGGTGCGACACGCCGCCGGTGTCGCGTTCACCGACGGGCTGCACCTGGCCGCGTACGCCGCGATGGCGGTGATGCTGCTGGGCGCGGTTACCGCGTTGGTCGCCCTGCGCGGCGTCCGACCGGCCGACTCCACGGCACTGGCCGCCGAGCCGACCGGTCCGGCCGACCCCTCGCTGTCGTCGGTCAGTCGTTGAGCACGTGCGCGAGCCGGTCGCGGAAGCGCCGCTCGGAGTCGCTGACGGATTCGCCGCCGATGCCCAGCAGCCCGCCGCTGGACGCGGCGCCCACCACCTGCTCGGCGATCTGCACGAGCCAGTGCTTGTACGCGCCGGCCTCGCCCTCGTCGACACGGGCGGCCAGCAGCGCGGCGGCCTGGCCGGCCCGCAGCAGCACGTCGTCGATCAGCGCGCGCGGGTCGTCGGGCGCGATGACCGGCAGTTCGGCACCGGCCTCCGGGTCGCCCACCCGGGTCACGATCT
>NZ_JBSFBM010000486.1:0-3800 GCF_053592955.1 Micromonospora sp. NPDC002411
GTCGCGGTGCTCGGCTTCCTGCTCGCCGTCGCGCCGATCACCGCCACGCCGGGCGCGAGCCTGACCCTGGTCGTCTCGCGGGTCGCCAGCGGCGGGCGGCGGCAGGGCTGGTGGGTGATCCTGGGTACGGTGACCGGGCTCTACGTGCACGCCACGCTGGCCGCTGTCGGCCTGGCCGCGCTGGTGCTCCGCTCGTCGCAGGCGTTCTGGGTGGTCAAGCTGGTCGGGGCCGGTTATCTGGTCGGGCTCGGGCTCTGGATGCTCTGGTCCGCGTCGCGCCGTCGCACGGAGGCGGGACGGCGACCGACGGTTTCCGCCCGAAGGCTGCCCTGGCGCGTGGACCACCCGTACCTGCAAGGGTTGCTCGGCAACGTGCTGAATCCCAAGGCCGCCGCCGTCTACCTCACGTTGGCACCGCAGTTCCTCGAACCGGGCCGACCGGTGCTGGTGCCGATGGTGCTTCTCGCCACGGCGCACGCCGCGCTGGCCACCTGTTGGCTCGCCGGCTGGACCGTCGTCTCCGGTGCCGCCGCCCGGTTGCTCCGCACCGCGTCGGTGCGCCGAATGCTCGATCGGCTGACCGGCGTGATCCTGGTCGGCCTCGGCGTCCGTGCGGCGGCGACCTGAGTCTGCAGTGGCCGCGCGCCTGCTCCACTCATCGGGCAGCTCGGCAGGCTGCCGACTCTAGGACGGAGCACTGAGGCAAATCAATACTTGAAGAAGTTAATTATTCGTCATAGATTTCGCCCATGTTTCCTGGCATCGACGCTGGTGTGTTCGCCGGCCCACCGGCGGCGACGGCGGTCTTCACGACGGTGCTGACCGAGGGGCCGGTGAGTCGGGTCGCGCTCGCGCGGCGGCTCGGGCTCTCCTCCGCCGCCGTCACCAAGGCCGCACGACCCCTCATCGACCTGGGTTACCTGCACGAACTGGCAGCCACCGAACGATCCGGCCCGGGTGCCGGACGCCCCGCCAGCCCTCTCGCGGTCCGCGCCGAACGCGAGTTCTTCCTTGGTGTGAAAATCACCGCCGACGAGGTGATCGGCGTGGTGTGCGACCTTCGCGCGCAGGTCCATGCCAGCGCCCGTCGGCCGCTGGACGCCCCCGACGTCGATGCCGTCCTCACCGAGGTCGGCCGGCTCGTCGAGGACCTGTTCGACGCATTCCCTGGCGACCGGAGTCTGGTCCGCCGGCTCGGCCTGGCCCTCTCCGGCGACATCGACCGCGGTATCGGCCTGGTGCGCTACTCGCCGTTCCTGCACTGGCGGGACGTGCCCCTGGGCCGACTCGCCGCCCGACGCACCGGTCTCGCCGTCACAGTGGAGAACGACGTCAAGGCGCTCACCGCCGCCGAGCACTGGTTCGGCGAGGGGGTGGGAGCCGAGTCGTTCGCGCTGGTCACAGTGGGCACCGGCATCGGCTGCGGTCTCGTGGTCAACGGTCGTCTGGTGTCCGGCTCGTACGGCGTGGCCGGCGAGATCGGCCACCTCACCGTCGACGCCGACGGCCCCGACTGCCACTGCGGCGGTCGCGGATGCGTCGAGGCGATCGCCGGCACCGACGCCATCGTGACGCAGGCCCGCGACCACACCGGCCGCCCCGACCTCACCATCGACGACGCCGTCGCCCTGGCCCGCGAGGGTCACGAACAGGTGCGAGCCGTCTTCACCCGGGCCGGGACCGCGATCGGCTGCGGCATCGCGGCCGTCGCGAACCTGGTCGGCCCCACCCGCATCGTCGTGTCCGGTGAAGGGCTGGCCGCGTACGACCTGTTCGACAGCCACATCCGGACGAGCTTCGAACGGCAGGCCTTCGGCGCCGCCGCACGGTGCCCCGTCTCCATCCGCCCGTTGCCCTTCGAGGCGTGGGCCCGGGGCGCGGCGGCCGTGAGCATCCAGTCGCTCGTCGTCCCCTGACCGGCCGTCCACGACCTGCTCGACCCATCCGCGCCACCAGGAGGTTGACCATGCCGTCACCGACAAAGCCCCGCACCCGAGTCCCGTTCGTCGCGGCGGTGCTGGGCGTGCTCCTCGCCGCAGGCGCCGTCCCGGCCCAGGCCGCGCCGACCGAAGCCGCCCCGACGGTCGCCCCGACGGCGGCGGGCCTCGCGGAGCGCCCCTTCATGGGGTGGACCAGTTGGACCATGCAGTCGTCGAAGTACCCGGGCCTGAACCCGGACGGCGACTACAGCTACCTCACCGAGGCCAACGTCCTGAAGCAGACGGACGCCCTCGCCGCGAAGCTGAAGCCGTACGGCTACGAGTACGTCAACATCGACGCCGGCTGGTGGCGGGACAACGCCTGGGTGCCGAGGTTCGACCAGTACGCCCGGCAGACACCCGACACGGTGCGGTTCCCACGCGGCATGAAGGCCGTCGCCGACCACATCCACGGCAAGGGGTTGAAGGCCGGTATCTACCTGCCCGTCGGGCTGGAGAAGGAGGCGTACGGCAACGGTGCCGCGCCGATCTGGAACGCGCCCGGGTGCACCACCGCCGACGTCGTCTACCCGGACCTGCGGACCACCAACGGCTGGGACAGCGCGTACAAGCTGAACTTCGACAACCCGTGCGCGCAGAGGTACATCGACTCGCAGGCGCAACTGTTCGCCGACTGGGGTTACGACTTCCTCAAGCTCGACGGCGTCGGGCCGGGGTCGTTCAAGTCCGGTGACAACTACGACAACGTTGCCGACGTGGCCGCCTGGCAGAAGGCCATCGCCACCGCCGGCCGCCCGATCCACCTCGAACTGTCCTGGTCGCTGGACATCGGCCACGCCGCCGACTGGAAGCGGTACTCCAACGGGTGGCGGATCGACACCGACGTCGAGTGCTACTGCAACACCCTGGTCAGCTGGGAGAACTCGGTCGACGACAGGTTCGACGACGCGCCGGCCTGGAGCCGCAAGGCCGGCCCCGGCGGGTGGAACGACCTCGACTCGCTCAACGTGGGCAACGGCGAGATGGACGGCCTCACCAACGCCGAGCGGCAGTCGTACGCGACGCTGTGGGCGATCTCGAAGTCACCGCTGTATACCGGGGACGACCTCACCCGCCTCGACGACTACGGGCTGTCGTTGCTGACCAACCGCGAGGTCATCGCCATCGACCAGAATGGCGGCGCACCCGCCCGGCCGGTCACCCCGGCCGGTGACCAGCAGGTCTGGGGCGCGAAGAACCCCGACGGCAGCTACACCGTGGCCCTGTTCAACCTGGCCGACGCGCCCGCCTCGGTCACCGCGCACTGGGCGTCCTTCGGCTTCACCGGCAACGCCTCGGTCCGGGACGTGTGGAACCGCCGCGACCTGGGGACGAAGAAGAACACGATCACCGCGGCGCTGCCCGCGCACGGCTCACGGCTGTTCACCGTACGGCCCGGTGCCGCCCTCGCCACGACCAGCTACGAGGCCGAGGCCCCGGCCAACACCCTGACCGGCAACGCCTCCGTCGGCGGCTGCGACGCCTGCTCCGGAGGCAGGAAGGTCGGCAACCTCTACGTCGGCGGCAAGGTGCGGATCAACGACGTCACAGTACGCAAGGACGGCATCTACACCGTCGCCGTCTCCTACGTCAGCGGTGACGCGCGGTCGGTGCACGTCTCCTCCAACAGCGGCAACGGCACCTACCTGACGTTCCCCTCCACGGGTGACTGGGGCACTGTCGAGACCGTCAGCGTTCAACTGGCGCTGAAGGCGGGGACCAACACGATCACGTTCGACAGCGGCACCTGGTACTCCCCCGACATCGACCGGATCGCCGTACCGCAGACCCTCTGACGTGCCCGGCGCGGCCCGGCGCAGC
>NZ_JBSFBM010000487.1:0-3799 GCF_053592955.1 Micromonospora sp. NPDC002411
GTGCCGGATCCGTCCGGCGAAGGTGGGTTCGGCGTCGGCGATCCGGTCGAGCAGCGCGGCGACGGCAGCGCCGTCCGCGAGTGAGCTCGGGCCGGTGAGCTTGGAGAGCACCTCGACCTCACGCAGCACCAGTCGACCCGCGACGTGCGGCAGCCGGGCCGGCACGTCGAAGACACTGGCGTGCTTGCGGTGCACCGCACCGAACGCGTCGTCCACGTAGGCGTCGCCGAACGCGGCGAGCTGGTCGGCGAACGCGCCCCGCTCGGCCTCGTCCTTACTGGTCTCGCCCGCGTTGAAGCGCAGGTTCTCCAGCAGGGCGACCTGGCCGTCGGCCAGGTCCGCGACTGTGGAGCGGGCCGACTCACCGACGGTGTCGGTGGCGAAGTGCACCGGAGCGCCGAGCAGCTCACCGAGCCGCCCGGCGACCGGGCTCAGGCTGAACTGCGGGTCCGGCGCGCCCTTCGGGCGGCCCAGGTGCGAGCAGACGACCACCTTCGCGCCGGCCTCGACCAGCGCGCCGAGGGTCGGCAGCACCGCGCGGATCCGCCCGTCGTCGGTGATGTCACCGGTCTGCTTGTCGAGCGGGACGTTCAGGTCGGCGCGCACCAGCACGCGCCGACCCGACACCCCCTCGGCGAGCAGGTCGTCGAGGGTCCGGATGCTCACAGCGACGAACCGACCAGCTTGACGAGGTCGACCAGGCGGTTGGAGTAGCCCCACTCGTTGTCGTACCAGCCGACGACCTTGACCTGGTTGCCGACGACCTTGGTCAGCGGCGCGTCGAAGATGCACGACGCCGGGTCGGTCACGATGTCGGTGGAGACGATCGGGTCCTCGTTGTAGACCAGGATGCCCTTGAGCGGGCCGTCCGCGGCGGCCTTCAGCGCGGCGTTGACCTCGTCCACGGTGGTCTCGCGACCCACGTTGACGGTGAGGTCGGTGACCGAGCCGGTCGGGATCGGCACCCGCAGGGCGTACCCGTCGAGCTTGCCCTTGAGGTCCGGCAGGACCAGGCCGATCGCCTTGGCGGCGCCGGTGGAGGTCGGCACGATGTTCAGGGCGGCGGCCCGGGCCCGACGCAGATCCGAGTGCGGCGCGTCCTGCAGGTTCTGGTCCTGGGTGTACGCGTGGATCGTCGTCATCAGACCGTGCTGGATGCCGAACGTGTCGTGCAGGACCTTCGCCATCGGGGCGAGGCAGTTGGTGGTGCACGAAGCGTTGGAGATGATGGTGTGCTTCGCCGGGTCGTAGGTGTCGTGGTTGACACCCATGACGACGGTCACGTCCTCGTTCTTCGCCGGGGCGGAGATGATGACCTTCTTGGCCCCGCCGTCGACGTGCGCCTTGGCCTTGGTGGCGTCGGTGAAGAAACCGGTCGACTCGATGACGACGTCGGCGCCCACCTCGCCCCACGGCAGCTTCGACGGGTCCTTCTCGGCGTACGCCTTGATGGTCTTGCCACCGACGGTGATCTCGTCGGCGGTGGCCTTGACCTCGTAGGGCAGGCGACCCAGGATGCTGTCGTACTTGAGCAGGTGGGCAAGCGTGCCGTTGTCGGTCAGGTCGTTCACCGCCACGACCTCGATGTCGGCGTCGGACGCCAGCACTGCCCGGAAGAAGTTACGGCCGATTCGGCCGAAGCCGTTGATGCCAACCCGGATGGTCACAGGTCCCATCTCCTCGCGTTCTGGTCTGCCGGCCTCAGACAACGGGCCGGCGGAGTGGTGTGCGCCGACCGTTGGAGCCGGCCGTTGACGGTTCGTCTCGGCCACCCCGCCGCGGTCTGAGGACCTTGACCGCCCGAGGCGGTGTGCACGACGAGGAGTGCCTGTGTCGGCCCCCTTGCCGTACGCAGCGACCTTATCCGAGCGTGCGAGACCACGCTGCGCCGGGTCGTGCTCCCGGACGCACCGTGCGGCCTTACCGTCCTATCAGACCACGAGCATGTCGGGCGTGACTGCCGCTTCGGTATCCGGGATGCCGAGGTCCCGGGCCCGCTTGTCGGCCAGCGCCAGGAGTCGGCGGATCCGCCCGGCGATGGCGTCCTTGGTCAGCGGCGGGTCCGCCAACGCGCCCAGTTCCTCCAGCGACGCCTGCCGGTGCTCCAGGCGCAGCCGCCCCGCGTCGGTCAGGTGGTTGGGCGCCTCGTCGGCGAGGATCTCCAGGGCACGGGTGACCCGGGCGGCGGCGGCGACGGCCGCGCGCGCCGACCGGCGCAGGTTGGCGTCGTCGAAGTTGGCCAGCCGGTTGGCGGTGGCGCGCACCTCGCGGCGTACCCGGCGCTCCTCCCAGGCCAGCACGCTGGAGTGCGCGCCGATGCGGGTGAGCAGCGCGGCGATCGCGTCGCCGTCCTTGACGACCACCCGGTCCACACCGCGTACCTCACGGTTCTTCGCGGTGATGCCGATGCGGCGGGCCGCGCCGACCAGCGCCAGCGCCGACTCCGGCCCCGGGCAGGTGATCTCCAGCGCGCTGGAGCGGCCGGGCTCGGTGAGCGAGCCGTGGGCCATGAACGCGCCCCGCCAGGCGGAGACGGCGCAGCAGACGTTCGCCGCCACCACGTGCGGGGGCAGGCCGCGCACCGGGCGACCCCGCACGTCGAGCAGGCCGGTCTGCCGGGCGAGGGCCTCGCCGTCCTTGACCACACGCACGATGAAGTGGCTGCCCTTGCGCAGCCCGCCGGAGGCCAGCACGTGGATCTCGCTGGGATAGCCGTAGACCTCGGCGATCTCCCGGCGCAGCCGCCGGGCCACCGCCCCGGTGTCCAGTTCCGCCTCCACCACCACACGGCCGGAGACGATGTGCAGCCCGCCGGCGAAGCGCAGCAGCGCGGCCATCTCCGCCCGCCGGCAGCAGGGCTTGGGCACATCGACCCGACTCAGCTCGTCCTTGACCGCGGCCGTCATCGCCATTGTGCGTCCCCTCACGGACCGGTTCCGGCGTGTCGCCGGAGATTACGTACGTGTCTAACGATCGGCACCCAGGACAGGCACCAGTGCGGCGCCCAGGGCAGCCGGATCATGGCGGGGAGTGCCACCGGTGACGGCGACGGGGGCGAGGACCAGGCGGGCACCCAGCGATTCTGCCGCACGTTCGACCGGTTCGGGGTCACCCACCGCCTTGGCGTCGGCGAGCACGAGATCCACCTTGAGCTCGGGCAGGTACCAGTGCAGTGCCGCGAGATGATCGGCGACGGAGAGCCCGAGGGTCTCCTTCTCCGCGGCGAGGTTCAACGTGACCAACCGCCGGGCCGAGGTCGACACGATCGCGTCGGCCACCTGCGGCACCAGCAGGTGCGGGAGCACGCTGGTGTACCAACTGCCCGGTCCGAAGATCAACCAGTCCGCTGCCATGATCGCCTCGATCACCTCGGCGCAGGCGGGTGGGGCGGCGGGCGTGAGGCGCAGCGACTCGACCCGACCGGTCGTGACCGCCACCTGGTGTTGGCCGCGCACGGTGCGCACCTCGTCCGGGGCGGCCGGGTCGATCCCGCGTACCTGCGCCTCGATGCCGACCGGCTGCCGGGACATCGGCAGCACTCGGCCGACCGCGCCGAGCATCGCGCCGGCATGGTCCAGCGCGGCCACCGGATCGCCGAGCAGCTCCATGAGACCGCAGAGCACGAGGTTGCCCACCGCGTGCCCGGCCAACCCGTCGACGCGGGCCGCCTGGGGCTCTTGGCCGTGCGCGCCGGTCGCCGCCGCCCGATCCGCGCCGGGGTCGCGGCCGTCGGCGCCGCAAAGATCGCTCAGGTCCTCCGACGCTGGGGGTATCGCGTTCACGTCGCCACGGGCTCCAC
>NZ_JBSFBM010000488.1:0-3742 GCF_053592955.1 Micromonospora sp. NPDC002411
TTGGCGACCGTCGCGGTGAAGGTGCGCGCGTCAGGGCGCAGGGCGGAACCCGCGAAGGGCGGCGGTCGGTTACGTCAACGCGCACGGCACCGCCACGAAGCGCGGCGACATCGCGGAGACCACCGCCCTCGCGGACGTCTTCGGTGTCGACGGCGTGCCGGTCAGCTCCACCAAGGCGCTCACCGGCCACCTGCTCGGCGCGTCCGGTGTCCTGGAGACGGCGGCCACCGCGTTGGCGCTCGGTCGGGGGCTGCTGCCGCCGACGTACCACCTCGACGACCCGGACCCGGCCTGCCCGGCGGACCACATCCGTGGCACACCCCGCAAGGCCGACCCGGAGTACGCGGTGACGAACTCGTTCGGGTTCGGCGGTCAGAACGTGAGCCTGCTGCTCGCGCGTGTCGCCGAGCCGAGGAGGTGATCGACGCGGCATCCCGGGCGGCCACGCCCGGACGGCAGTACGGGGGGAATTGTGTGGGAGGGGTTTCAGGGAACATGGACATCCGTGGTATCGACCACATCGAACTCTACGTGGGGGACGCCCGGCAGGCGGCCTTCTACTTCAGCACCGCCGTCGGCTTCGACATCTGTGGCCAGGGTGGCCCGGAGACCGGGCTGGAGGGGCAGCGCTCACTGCTGCTCTGCCACGGCGACATCCGGTTGCTGCTCACCTCCGGGCTGAGCGCCGAGCATCCGGCGGCGCGGTACGTGCAGCGCCACGGTGACGGCATCGCTGTCGTCGCCGTCGAGGTCGACGACGTGGCGTCCGCGTACGCCGACCTGCTGGCTCGCGGCGCGACCGCGGTGACGCCACCGACCACCCGCACCGGCGCGGACGCCGAGGTGGTGTTCGCCGAGGTGGACGGCTTCGCCGACGTGCGGCACCGGTTGGTGCAGCGCCGTGGTGACCGGGCGGACTTCCTGCCCGGGGCCATCACACCGACGCCGTCGTCGACGCAGGAGCATCCGCCGGTGCTCGCCGAGATCGACCACCTGGCGGTCTGCGTGCCACCCGGTCAACTCGACGACACGGTCCGGCACTTCGAGAAGCTGTTCGACTTCGCGCAGATCTTCGAGGAGCACATCGAGGTCGACGGGCAGGGGATGAACTCGAAGGTGGTGCAGAGCGGATCCGGTCGGGTGACTGTGGTGCTGCTGGAACCGGACCGCGCCCGGCGGCCGGGGCAGATCGACGCGTTCCTCGACCAGCACGCCGGTGGGGGAGTGCAGCACCTGGGCCTGCGCACCGACGACATCCTCACCGCCGTCGAGGCGCTCGGCCGGCGCGGTGTGCGCTTCGCCGGCACCCCGGGCAGCTACTACGACTCGCTGGAGGCCCGGGTCGGTCGGGTGGACGCGCCGCTGGACCGGCTGCGTGAGCTGGGCGTCCTCGTCGACTCCGACCACGACGGCCAACTGTTGCAGATCTTCGCCGAGTCGATGCACGTGCGTCGCACGCTGTTCCTGGAGCTGATCGAGCGGCGCGGCGCGCGGGGCTTCGGCAGCGGCAACATCAAGGCGCTGTACGAGGCCAAGGAACGGGAACTCGCCACTGTGGCGGCCACCCCGCAGGGGGTGGGCGCATGACCACGCTCACTGACGAGGAGCGGGCGCTGCTGCCCTCCGACGAGGACGTGCGCCACTACGCCGAGCACGGCTGGTACCTGTCGAAGAAGCTGTTCACCGACGACGAGGTGGACGCCCTCGCCGCCGCCACGCAGCGCTACTACGACGGTGAGCGGGACCGGCGGCTGCCGGTACGACCACCGAAGTTGGCCTACTGGGACCCGTCGAAGGGGCCGGTGCAGCGGCACAACGACTACGTCCACCACGAACACGACGGGCTCGGCGCGATCCTGCGCAAGCCGCTGATCGGCGCGGTCGCCGCCCGGCTCGCCGAGGCCGACGAGATCCGCGTCTTCCAGTCCACGTTGATCTACAAGCCGCCGATCGACGGTGAGCCGAGCAACATCGTGCCCTGGCACTTCGACAAGCACTACTGGGCGTCCTCGTCGTCGGAGAAGATGCTCACCGCGTTCATCCCGTTCCACGACTGCGGGGAGGAGATGGGCACCATCACCATGGTCGACGGCTCGCACCGGTGGAAGGAGATCGGCGCGGACGACACAGTGGTGCGGCACTTCGCCGACCGGGACCGCAGCCAGCTGGAGGAGATGCTGGCGGAGAACGCCGCGTACAACGGCGCGGAGATCCGCAAGATCCCCATGGTGATCCCCAAGGGGCACGTGAGCTTCCACCACTGCCGCACCTACCACGGCAGCGGCCCCAACGTCAGCGGCCGCCCCCGGCAGGCGATCTCGCTGCACCTGCAGGACGGCGACAACGCCTGGCGGGAGTATCAGCTCTCCGACGGCACGCTCGCCGCGTACAACCACGACGTGCTGGTCCGTCGCACCCACGAGGGGCGACCGGACTACGCCGACCCCGATTACTGCCCGGTCATCTGGCGCCACCGCGCCCCACAGGGAGGCTGACATGTCACGGTACGACTGGGGTAAGACGCACCCGGGCATCGAACGGTTGGAGCGGGCGGTGACCGACCGGCGCGACGCCGTGGTCAAGCACCCCCTCTACGCCAACCTGGACACCCACGAGGCGCTGGTGACCTTCATGGAGCACCACGTCTTCGCGGTCTGGGACTTCATGTCCCTGCTGAAGTCGCTGCAACGGCAGCTGACCTGCGTCACCGTGCCGTGGATCCCGACCGGCCCGACGGGGAGCCGCCGCCTCATCAACGACATCGTGATGGTGGAGGAGAGCGACGAGCTGGGCGGCGGTTTCATCAGCCACTTCGAGCTGTACGTGCGGGGCATGGCCGAGGCCGGGGCGGACACCACCGCCGTCAACGCCCTGATCGACCTTCTGCGCGCCGGCCAGCCGGTGCGCGACGCGCTCGCCGAGGCCGGGGTTCCGGCGCCGTCCGCCGCGTTCGCCGCGACCACCTGGCAGATCATCGAGTCGACCCCGGTGCACTGCCAGGCGGCGGCGTTCGCGTTCGGCCGGGAGGACCTGATCCCGGACATGTTCACCCAGGTCGTCTCGGTCAACGAGGTCAGCAACCGGCTGCACACGTTCGTCGACTACCTGGAACGGCACATCGAGGTCGACGGCGAGCAGCACACCCCGATGGCCATGCAGATGCTCGCCGACCTGTGCGGCGACGACGACACCAAGTGGCAGGAGTGCGCCGACACTGTCAACACGGCGCTCGCCGCCCGGGCCCGCCTCTGGGACGACATCCTCGCCGCCATCAAGGGCCCGGCGTGACCGACGCCGACCCGGTCCGGCTCTACCGCACGGTCCGGCTGATCCGCCGGTTCGAGGAACGGGCGGTGGAGCTGGTCCACGGCGGGCAGATCGTCGGCGGCATCCACCCGTACCTCGGTCAGGAGGGGATTGCCGCCGGCGTCTGCGCCGCCCTGGGCGCCGACGACGTGCTCGCCGGGACCCACCGCGGCCACGGGCACGTGCTGGCCCGGGGCGCGGACCCGGCCCGGATGTTCGCCGAGCTGTGCGGCCGGGTCACCGGCCTCAACGCCGGCCGGGGCGGGTCGATGCACGCCGCCGACCTGAGCCTCGGTGTGCTCGGCGCCAACGCGATAGTGGGGGCCTCCGGGGCGATCGTCACGGGCGCGGTGTGGGCCCACCGCCGTCGGGGCCGCGACGGACCCCTGTGTCGCGGTACGCAGCGTCCTGCCGCCCGAGCAGTAGGCCGACAGCT
>NZ_JBSFBM010000489.1:0-3713 GCF_053592955.1 Micromonospora sp. NPDC002411
GCCGGACCAGGCAGGCTGGGGGCATGCGGGAACCATGGGTGGTCGGGGTCCGCGACGAAGGCGGCCCCGAGCGGTTCGTGCGGTCGCTGGCCGAGGCATGGGTGCAGGGCGCACCCGTCGACTGGACCACCGTCATCCCCGCCACCCGGCCCGTCGACCTGCCCACCTACCCCTTCCAACACCAGCGTTACTGGCCGGCCGGCGACACACCGGTGCCCGTCGTCGACCCGGTTGACAGCGAGTTCTGGCAGGCGGTGGAGAACGGCGACCTCACCCCCCTCGGGATCACCAACGACGGCGACGCCCTGCTGCCCGCCCTCACCGCCTGGCGGCGTACCCGCAAGGAACGCGGCACCACCGACACCTGGCGCTACACCGTCGGCTGGACCGCCCTGCCCGAGCCGCCCGACGCGTTGCTCACCGGCACCTGGCTGCTGATCACCACTACCACCGCACAGGCCGAGACTGAATTCGCCAGCGCCGCTATCGAGCAGGCCGGCGGCACCGCCGTCATCGTCGAGGTCGACCCGGCGATGACCGACCGGGCCACACTGACCGCACAGCTGAGAGCCGCGACCGGCCCCGAGCCCGCCGTCACCGGCGTGCTGTCCCTCCTGGCGGTCGCCCCGGACACCGACGGAGCCGTCCCGCGGTGCCTGACCGCGACAGTGCTGTTGGTCCAGGCCCTGGCCGACGCCGGAATCCCCGGCCGGCTCCGGATCGTCACCCGCGGCGCGGTCACCGTCGCCGCCACCGACGAGCCGCCGCTGACCGGGCCCGCCCAGGTCTGGGCCACCGGCCGGGTGCTCGGCCTGGAACAGCCGGACCGCTGGGGCGCCCTGATCGACCTGCCGGCCCGGCTCGACAGCGCCGCTCTCACCCGCTTCCAGGCCGCCGTCGCCGGCATCGACGACGAGGACCAGATCGCGGTACGCGAGGACGCCGTCCACGCCCGACGCCTCCGCCCCGCCCCCCTCGACAGCCCGGCACCACCGAACGGATGGACGCCCACCGGCACCACCCTGATCACCGGCGGCACCGGCGCGATCGGCGCACACGTGGCCCGCTGGCTGGCCGGACGCGGTGCCGAGCACCTGGTGCTCACCAGCCGTCGAGGCCCGGACGCCCCTGGCGCCGACGAGCTGCGTACCCACCTGGAACAGCTCGGTGCCCGGGTGACCATCGTCGCCTGCGACGCGGCCGACCGGGACGCGCTCGCCAGCCTGCTCGACGGCATCGGCGACCTCACCGCGGTCTTCCACGCCGCCGGCGTCGCCCGCTCGGCGCCGCTGGCCGACACCGGCCTGGACGAGTTCGCCGACGTGGTCAACGGCAAGGCGGCAGGTGCCGCAGTGCTCGACGACCTCGTCGGGGACGTCAGCGCGTTCGTTCTGTTCTCCTCCAACGCCGGGGTCTGGGGCGGGGGAGGGCAGGGCGCGTACGCGGCGGCCAACGCGTACCTCGACGCGCTCGCGGCCCGTCGCCGGGCCCGTGGTCTGCGCGCCACCTCGATCGCCTGGGGTGTGTGGGACGGCGGCGGCATGTCCGACGTCGTGATCGTCGAGCAGTTGCGCCGACGTGGCCTCGCCGCGATGGCGCCCGACCTGGCCATCGCCGCCATGGCCCGCACCCTGGACCACGACGAGACCTTCGTCGCCATCGCCGACGTGGACTGGCAGCGGTTCGCGCCCGCCTACGAGTCGGCCCGGCCCCGGCCGCTGCTGCACGAACTGCCGCAGGTACGCCAGATCCGCGACGCCGACCAGGCCGCGATCGGTGGCCAGGGGGCGTCCGCGCTCTACACCCAGCTACGCGACAGGTCTCGCGGCGAACGGCACCGGGCCCTGCTCCAGACGGTACGGGCGGAGGCCGCCGCTGTCCTCGGCCACCCGTCGGCCGATTCCGTCGAACCCGAGCGCGCGTTCCGGGAGTTGGGCTTCGACTCGGCGACCGCGATCGAGATGCGCAACCGGCTCAACGCGAGTACCGGCCTGCGGCTCGCCACCACCCTCATCTTCGACTACCCCAGCGCCCTGGTCCTCGCCGAGCACCTGCACGACGAGCTGTTCGGACCGGACGACCTCGACGACGACGCCCGCATCCGGCAGGCGCTCGCCGCGATCTCCCCGGCCCGGCTGCGTGCCGCCGGGTTGCTCGATGCGCTGTTGCGCCTCACCGACGGCGACGACGCCGAACCCGCCGCCGGGGAACCCGACGGCACCGACCTCGACGGGCTGGATGAGGACGACCTCATCCGGCTGGCGCTCGATTCCTCTCGCTGAACCACCGACGTGCGGAGCTCATGATGGCCACCTCCAGCGACAAGCTCGTCGAGGCACTGCGCTCCTCCCTGAAGGAGAACGAGCGTCTGCGCCACCAGCACCGCCGGCTCACCGAGGCGCAGCGGGAACCCATCGCTGTCGTCGGTATGGCCTGCCGGTATCCCGGCGGCGTCGACTCGCCCGAGGCCCTGTGGCGACTCGTCGCCGACGGCGCCAACGCCCTGTCGGGCTTCCCGGACGACCGTGGCTGGGACCCGGCCGCCTCGTACGCCCGCCCGGCGGGGTTCCTCGACGCGGCCGGTGAGTTCGACGCGGCGCTGTTCGGCATCTCGCCGCGCGAGGCCGTCGCCATGGACCCGCAGCAGCGGCTCCTCATGGAGACCGCCTGGGAGGCCCTGGAGCGCGGCGGCGTCGACCCGCTGTCGCTGCGCGGCCGCCAGGTCGGCGTCTTCGTCGGCTCCAACACCCAGGACTACGCGTCGGTCCTGATGCGGACGCCGATCGCCGACGAAGGTCACCTGCTGACCGGAAACGCGGCAGCCGTGGTCTCCGGCCGCCTGTCGTACTTCTTCGGCCTCGAAGGCCCGGCCATCACCGTCGACACCGCCTGCTCGTCCTCGCTGGTCGCGCTGCACCTGGCGGTCCAGTCGCTGCGGCAGGGCGAGTGCACGATGGCGCTGGCGGGCGGCGCGACAGTCATGTGCACCACCGGCGCGTTCGAGGAGTTCGAACGGCAGGGCGGCCTCGCGGCGGACGGCCGCTGCAAGTCCTTCGCCTCGGCCGCCGACGGCACCGGCTGGGGTGAGGGCGTCGGCCTGCTGCTGGTGGAACGTCTCAGCGACGCCCGCCGCAACGGCCACCAGGTGCTCGCCGTCATCCGGGGCACCGCCGTCAACCAGGACGGCGCGTCCAACGGCCTCACCGCACCGAACGGGCCGTCCCAGCAGCGGGTCATCCGCGCGGCCCTGGACAACGCCGGGCTCACCGGCGCCGATGTGGACGTGGTCGAGGCGCACGGCACCGGCACTGTCCTCGGTGACCCGATCGAGGCGCAGGCGCTGCTCGCCACGTACGGCCGTGACCGAGGGGAGCGCGACCCGCTCTGGCTCGGCTCGATCAAGTCGAACATCGGCCACACCCAGGCCGCCGCCGGTGTCGCCGGGATCATCAAGATGGTCATGGCAATGCGGCACCGCACCCTGCCGCAGACCCTGCACGTCGACGCGCCCACCCCGCACGTCGACTGGTCGGCCGGTGCGGTGGAGCTGCTCACCGAGGCCCGCCCCTGGCTGTCCGGTGACCAGCCGGCGCGAGCGGGTGTCTCCGCCTTCGGCGTCTCCGGCACTCGCCGGCGTACAGCACCGCGTTGCGGCCCCGGCCGACGTCGACGAACGCCGCCTCCATGCTCGGCAGCACGTTCTGCACCTTGCC
>NZ_JBSFBM010000490.1:0-3700 GCF_053592955.1 Micromonospora sp. NPDC002411
GCGCCAGCCTCGCCGGCGGTACAGCTCACCCAGTCCGAGCAGCGCGTGGATGAACCGGCGGGAGCCTTTCTGCTGGTACCGACGGCCCCGACCCCGACGGCCCAGAATCCCCCGGTGGAGGACGTCGAGCTGACGCTTCCGCCGGCCCCCGGCACGCCGCGCCGCTACGTACCCCCGCCGCCCTCGGAAGAGCCGGTGGCACCCCTTCGGGAGCCGGACGAGGTTCCGGGCACCCGCGGGCCGGACGCCTGGTTCAGCCCCGCTCAGCAGGGCGAGCCCGAGCAGAGCCAGCCGGCGTCGGACCGGCCGTCGTCCGACGACGAGTCGACAGCCGACGACCTCGACCTCGTCACCGCGTCGGGCACGACAGACCAGGACGTGTCGACGCCGACATCCCACGGCTATCCGACCGACGAGCCCATCGGCGGGTCGACCTCGACCAACGAACCCGGGCCGGTCTCCGCGCCGCCCGCCCAGCCAACCGCCGACAGCACACCCAGCTGGGCGGACGAACCCGCCGGCGACGCACCGCCGCCCGTCGAACCGGCTACGGCGGACGACGACCGGCCGGTCTCCGGCGTACCCGCCGCGGTGACGCCGTACCACCAGCCCGAAGCCGACGCCGGCCACGAGCAGGTCACGCCCGTCGAGGACGCCCGCCCTGTCGAGCAGCGGCCGGACGGCGAGGCAGTCGCCCCGCACGAGTACTCGTGGGACAGTGTGGACGGCCCGAGCACCACCGGACCGGCGGACGTCTGGCGACCCGAGACGACGTACGACGACCTGGACGAACCCGTCTCGGCCCCTCCCGCGCCGCCCGTCTCCGCGCCGCCCGCATCCCCGGCGGCACCCGTGTCGGTCTCACCCGTCTCCGCGCCGCCCGCGCCACCGATCTCGGTGGAACCCGTGTCCGCGCCACCCGTGCCAGCCTTCACGGCCCCCGTGTCCGCGCCGCCGGTTCCCGTAGAACCCGTGTCCGCGCCGCCCGCACCGGCCGAGCCAGCCTTCACGGCCCCCGTGTCCGCGCCGCCCGTCTCCGCACCGCCCGCGTCGGTGATGCCGACCTCCGCACCGCCCCTGCCGACCCCCACAGCGCCCGTCTCCGCGCCACCGGCCGCCGCAGAACCAGACTCCGCGCCACCGGCCGCCGCAGAACCAGACTCCGCGCCACCGGCCGCCGCAGAAGCAGCCCCCGTCTCGGCACCGCCCGCGTCGGTGGTGCCGACCTCCGCGCCACCCGTGCCGACCTCCGCGCCGCCTGCCTCGGCCGTTCCCAGCCCCAGGAGCGGGGACGACGCGCCGGTGTCCGCACCGCCCGCCGAGGCCGCTCCGGTGGCTGCCCGCCCGTCGCTGGCCGACCCGGGTGACCCGGAGCAGGTCCTCGCGGCGTACCGCTGGCGGTTGGACCCGGTCACGCTGCGCGAGGAGTTGACGGAACCGGACGACCTGCGGGCCATCCGGCGACGACTGACCGAGAAGTTGGGTTCGGCGGTCGACAACCGTGCCCGCGCCCGGCTGCTCAGCCTCCGGGCGGTGACCTCGCGGATCCTGGGCGACCTGGACGACGCGCTGGCTGACGGTCGGCTGGCTCTCACCTACGCCGAGGCGACCGGCGAGTTGCGTCGGACCGCGCTGGCCCAGGCCAGGTTGGCGCACGTCCTGCGCTGGCGCGGCGACTTCGCCGAGGCCGACCAGCTCTTCGCCCAGGCCAACTCGGTCGAACTACCCGACCGGCTGCGGGCCGCGCTGCACGAGCACGCCGGGCGGTCGTGTTACGACCAGGGGCGGCTCATGGAGGCCTGCGAGCACTTCGAGGACGCGCTCGACCTGCGCGGCGCCGGCGACGCCGAACTGCTGGGGCGGATCCGGGTGGCGCTCGACGCGGTCACCGTCCGGGCCTCGGCGGGCGGCTTCGGGCCGTACCCCCGGGGTCGTGACGAGGTGCTCGACCGCGACCGGCCCCCGCTGCCGGAGCGCGACGGGCAGCTGTGGGGTTACACCGGTCCGGACGGCGACCTGGTCGTTCCCGCCCGGTACGCCGAGGCGCAACCGTTCCACGACGGGCTGGCCTGGGTCCGCCGTCCGGACACCGACCGGTGGTCGCTGATCAACCTGCTGGGTACGACGGTGATCCCGCCGTCGTTCCGGGCGGCGCATCCGTTCAGCGATGGGCTGGCCTGGGTGGTCGGCGACGGTGGCTGGACGGCGATCGACGCGACCGGCACGGTGCAGGTGGCGCCCAACTTCGCCGAGGTACGGCCGTTCCGCCGTGGGTTGGCCGCGGTCCGGCGCGAGGGGTGGGGGGCGGTCGACCGGACCGGCCGGATCGTCGTGCCCACGCGCTACCACGGGTTCGTCACCGAGTTGGCCGACGGCCAGCAGGTCGACGGTTTCACCGAGGAGGGCCTCGCGGTCGTCGACGTGGCCGGACGGCGCGGCGTGGTGGACCGCACCGGCACGGTGCTCGTCCCCCCGGCGCATCCGGTGCTGGTCATTCACCCGGTGGCGTTCCTGGTCGCCACCGAGACCGGGCGGTGGGGTGCGCTGGACCGGCGTGGCGCGGCGCTGATCGACCCGGTGCACCGCGACCGTGCGGAGGTGCTGGCGGAGATCGACCGGCTACTCACCGACGCCAATCCCGTGCTGTGAGTGGCCGGTCGACGTTAGTGATCTAGCGGAGTTAGGGTCGGTACATGGAATTCCGACACCTGGGCCGTTCCGGCCTGCTGGTCAGCGAAATCTCGTACGGCAACTGGATCACCCACGGTTCCCAGGTCGAGGAGGACGCCGCGTTCGCCTGCGTCCGCGCCGCCCTCGACGCGGGAATCACCACCTTCGACACCGCCGACGTGTACGCCGGCACCCGGGCCGAGGACGTGCTCGGCCGGGCGTTGCAGAACGAGCGCCGCGAGGGGCTGGAGATCTTCACGAAGGTCTACTGGCCGACCGGGCCTGGCCGCAACGACCGTGGCCTCTCCCGCAAGCACATCATGGAGTCGATCAACGGCTCGCTGCGCCGGCTGCGCACCGACTACGTGGACCTCTACCAGGCCCACCGGTACGACTACAGCACCCCGCTGGAAGAGACGATGGAGGCGTTCGCCGACGTCGTGCACTCCGGTAAGGCGCACTACATCGGCGTCTCCGAGTGGACCGCCGAGCAGCTGCGCGCCGCCCACCCGCTCGCCCGGGAGCTGCACATCCCGCTGGTCTCCAACCAACCTCAGTACTCGATGCTGTGGCGGGTCATCGAGACCGAGGTCGTGCCTGCCAGCGAGGAGCTGGGCATCGGGCAGATCGTCTGGTCGCCGATGGCGCAGGGCGTGCTCTCCGGTAAGTACCTGCCGGGCCAGCCGCCGCCGGCCGGTTCCCGCGCCACCGATGAGAAGTCCGGCGCGAACTTCATCTCCCGGTTCATGAACGACGATGTGCTCACCCGGGTGCAGCGGCTCAAGCCCCTCGCGGAGCAGGCCGGGCTCAGCATGGCCCAGCTCGCGGTGGCGTGGGTCCTGCAGAACCCGAACGTCTCGTCGGCGATCATCGGCGCGTCCCGCCCCGAGCAGGTGCACGACAACGTGAAGGCGGCCGGGGTGAAGCTCGACGCCGAGCTGCTCAAGGCGATCGACGAGATCGTCGAGCCGGTCACCGAGCGGGACCCGTCGAAGACCGAGTCCCCCGCGCAGCGTCCCTGACGCCGGTC
>NZ_JBSFBM010000491.1:0-3695 GCF_053592955.1 Micromonospora sp. NPDC002411
GCCGCGCCCGTCCCGGCCGCCCAACCACACTGGCCGTGGCCGGCCGAGGCCGCGCTGCTCGCCGTACTGCTGGCCGGATGCATGCTGGCGGTCGCCGTCGTGGTCACCGTCCAGGTCCGCCGGGCCGACGCCGCACACCTGCGGGTGGCGCCGTGAAACGATTGCTGACCCGCCGGTGGCTGACCCGCCGACTGCCGGCGCTGCACTGGCCCAGCATCCGTGGTCGTGGCCGTGCCGACGCCGGACCGCTGCTGCTCACCGCCGCCGTCATCGCGACCGTCGCGCTGCTCTCCGGAGCAGCCCCGGCGCTGCTCCGCGCCGCCGCCGACGACGCCGTGCAGGACACGGTCCGCCGCGCCGGCCCCGACGCGAACGTCCTCGCGCACGCCGACTGGGAACGCGACGACGGGCCGACCGGTGGACGGGTCCGGATGCCCCGCCTCGCCGAGGGCGTCGACGACTTCCGCGCCCGGGTGACGTCCGCGCTCGGGCCCGACCTGGACGCCGCGCTGCTCCCGCCCGTCACCGTCGTCAACGGTCCGATCCTCAGCATCACCGACGGCACCGTGCCGCGGACCTTCCAGTTCACCTACCTGGCCGGTGACCTCGACGGCCCGGACGTGGCCTGGATCGCCGGCGGCGCGCCCGGCCCCGCCGTCGCCGACGAATACGTGGAGACCCCCTACGACGGACCGCCCTGGCCGGTGCAGGTCGGTCTCTCCGAGGCGGACGCCGCCGCGCTCGACCTCGGCCCCGGCGATCGCATCCCGGTCAAGGACGGCCAGGGGCGCGACATGGACGTCCGGATCAGCGGGATCTACCGACCCGCGGACAGCGACGACCCGGCCTGGCGACTCGCCCCGGCGCTCCTGCGCCCGACGCCCGGCGTCGACGGCGTGGGGATCACCCGCTTCGGCGGCCTGCTGTCCCGCGAGTCGTTACCGGACGCCCGGCTCGCCGTGGACGAGGACCAACTGCGGCGCACCGTCCACTTCGCACCCGTTCCCGGCGCGCTCACCTGGGACGCCACCGCCGCGCTCGCCAGCCAGGTGGTCAAGCTCAAGGCCACCTCCGGCGCATCGAGCGACCGCGACCAGTCCCTGAGGTGGGAATCGCAGCTCGACACCGCGCTGCGCGACGCCCGTACGCAGATCAGCGCCGCCTCCGCACAGGCCGCCGTCCTGCTCGCCGGGGTGCTGACCGCCACGGTACTGGTCCTGCTGCTCGCCGCCGATCTGCTGGTCCGCCGCCGTACCCCGGCGCTGAGCGTCGCCCGGCAGCGTGGGGCGGCGATACCCGACGTCGGCGCGGAACTGATCGTCGAGTCCACTGTGGTGTCCCTGTCGGCCGCCGCCGTCGGGCTCGCGCTCGCCCGCGCCGCCGTTCCGGGCGTCTCCTGGGCCTGGGCCGTTCCCGTGGTCCTGGCGGGTGCCGTCGCCGGGCCGGCGTTCGGCACCCTCGCCGCCGCCCGTGCCAGCCGCGACCGACGTCAACCCGCCAACCCGGCCGCTCGACGCTGGATCCGGGCCACCGGCCAACTGCGCCGCGCCGCCGTCGAAGCCGCTGTCCTGATCGCCGCGGTCGCCGCCTTCGTCACACTGCACCAACGCGGGCTCCTGCCCGTCGCCTCCGACGACGACACCGGCGAGCTGACCGGCGACCTGATCCTGCCGATCAGCGCCCTCGCGCTGGGCGCGCTCGTCGGCGCGCTCCTCCTGCTCCGACTGCTGCCCCTCGGGACGCGGTTCGCGCTCCGACGGGCCCTGCGCTCGCGCCGCCCGCTGGCCGTGTTCGGTGCCGCCCAGGCGGCCACGACGGCCGGACGCGCGCTGCCGCTCCTGGTGCTGGTCAGCACCACGGCGCTCGCGTCGTTCGCGCTCATCCTCGGCACCACCGTCACCCGGGGTCTGGGCGACGGCGCGTGGAGCACCGTCGGCGCCGACGCCCGCCTCGACGTCGGCGCCGACGCCGAGGCCGCCACGCCCGCGCTGGCCGAGCGCATCGCCGCCGCACCCGGGGTGGGGCAGGTCGTCGTCGCGCAGGTGACCGACTCCGCACGCCTCTTCAGCGAATCGACACTGCTCACCCCACGACTGGTCATCGTGGACACCGCCGCGTTCCAGCGCCTGCTGGCCACCACTCCGCTGCCGGACGCGCCGGCGCTGGCCCGGCTCACGGCACCTGGTCCTGGCGCCGGGGACGTCCCGGCGCTGGTCCGATCGGGCGACGGCGCTCTGCGGACCGGCACGCGGCTGCAGCTACCCCGCGACGGCGCACCGACGATCCGTCTCGCTGCGGTCGGCACCGCTCCCTCCGTCGGCGGTGCCGCCGACGTCGTCATCGTGGACGCCACGGCCCTCGCCGACGCCGGGCTGCCCGCCGTTCCGAACACCGTCTGGGTGACCGGCCCCGGCGCGGCGCAGGCCGTGTCGAACAGCGGCGTCGCCGCCGACGTCGTACTGCGCGCGGACGTCCTGCGGGCGCAGCGAGTGGCTCCACTGACCGCGGGGCTCCTCCGGCTGGCGTGGACGGCCGCCGCGGTGCTGCTGGCGCTGGGGCTGCTCGGCCTCACGCTCGCCGCTGCCGCAGGGGCTGCGCAGCGGTGGCAGACCCTGACCCGGCTGCGGACCCTCGGCCTGCGACCACGCGACGCCCGTTGGGTCGCCGCCGGAGAGGTGCTGCCACCGGTAGTGGTCGCCGCGGTGTGCGGTCCGCTGCTCGCGGCCCTGCTCGCACACCTGACGCTCGGCCCGCTCGACCTGCGGCTGCTCACCGGCCAGGGCGCCGACCCGACGGCGGTCCTGCCGTGGTGGCTGCTGGGCCTGGTGAGCGTGGTGCTGCTGGCGGCGGCCACCACTGTCGTACCTGTCGAGTCGGCGTTGCGGCGACGCGACCGGCTGAGCGAGGTTCTCCGCGCCGGCGAGTGACAGGCTGCCGGAACGGCGAAGCCCGTTACCGGATGTCCGGTAACGGGCCAGCTGATCTGCGTATGGATGGTGGGCGATACTGGGTTTGAACCAGTGACCTCTTCCGTGTCAAGGAAGCGCGCTCCCACTGCGCCAATCGCCCGTGGCGACCGCCGAACCCGGCAGTCAGGCCCCGATGGGGCAGATCGCGAGCGGACGACGGGATTCGAACCCGCGACCCTCACCTTGGCAAGGTGATGCGCTACCAGCTGCGCTACGTCCGCACGTCCCCGACTCGCGTCGGCGACAGGTGAACTCTACCCGATGCCAAGATCGCTTTGCGCGGCACCCTGGGCGGCCGGCGATTGCGCTGGTCGCCACCGGGGTATTGAAGGGCTCGACAGCGCACCACACCCCCTTAAGGAGGCTGTCGTGGGTATCGGCACCAGCATCTTCCTGATCGCGCTCGGCGCGATCCTCACTTTCGCGCTGGACGCGAGCGTCGGCGGCATCAACCTCGACGTGGTCGGTTGGATCCTGATGGGAGCCGGCGTGCTCGGCCTGATCATGACCACCCTGATCTGGGGTCGGCGTCGCCAGGTGGTCACGACCACCGAGCAGCCGGTGGAGTACCGCCAGGTCGAGGAGCGGCGGGACATCGCCCCGCCGCTGTGACCCGGCCAGCTCTACCGCTGGCGGAGCCGCCAGACCAACGTGATTCCAGGCCGGCCGCCTTCGTCGACAGGCCGCCCGCCCCACCCAGACACCTGGTTCCCCCACCGGGACCGC
>NZ_JBSFBM010000492.1:0-3673 GCF_053592955.1 Micromonospora sp. NPDC002411
AGCCACGCGTTCCACTCCGTGCTGATGGAGCCGATGCTGGCCGAGTTCGCCCAGGTCGCCGAAACCCTCACCTACGAGTCGTCGGAGGTGCGTGGCAACCCGGCCGACAGGTTCGTCGCACCGGTCGCGGTGACCAGCACGTCGTCCTCGATCCGGATGCCGACGCCGCGCAGCTCGGCGGGGACCAGCTCGTCCTCGGGCTGGAAGTACAGCCCCGGCTCGACGGTGAGCACGTAGCCCTCGCCCAGCGCGCCGTCGCGGTACGTCTCCTTGCGGGCATTCGAGCAGTCGTGCACGTCGATGCCGAGCATGTGGCCGAAGCCGTGCAGCGTCCACCGCCGGTAGACCGTCGACTTCTCGTCCATCGCCTCGTCCACGCTCACCGGCAGCAGACCGAGGTCGGACAGGCCCTCGGCGAGGACCCGCATGCAGGTCAGGTGGACGTCCTTGAACTTCACGCCGGGGCGGATGGCCTCGATGCCGGCCTGCTGCGAGGCGTACACGATGTCGTAGACCTGGCGTTGCAGGGCGGTGAACCGACCGTTCACCGGGAGCACCCGGGTCACGTCGGCGGTGTAGAGGTTGCGGCCCTCGACGCCCATGTCCATCAGCAGCAGGTCACCCGGCCGGGTGGCGCCGTGGTTGTGCACCCAGTGCAGGATCGTGGCGTGTTCGCCGGCGCCGACGATCGAGCTGTACCCGACGTCGTTGCCGTCGTGACGGGCCCGCAGCGCGAAGACACCTTCCAGGAGCCGCTCGGAGACCGCGCGGTCGGCCGGGAGGATCCGGGCCACGTCCTCGAAGCCGCGGACGGTGGCGTCGATCGCGTCCTGGAGCTGGCCGATCTCCCACTCGTCCTTGACCAGCTTCATCTCCGAGATGGCGATCGCCAGCTCCCGGTCGCGGGCGGGCTGCCCGTCGGCGCGGACGCCGTCGTAGGGGCGGACGGCCGCGTCCACCTGGGCGTCGAAACCGCGCAACACCCGGGTACGCCCCGGCGCGAGGTCGGCGAGCGTCGCCTCCAGGCCGGTCAGGTCTGCGGTGGGCAGGCCCAGCTCGGTCGACTTCTCGGTGAGCGTGTGCCGCCGGCCCACCCACAGCTCACCGTTGCGGCTGCGGAAGAACTCGTCGGTCTCCCGGGAGGACCGGGGCCGCATGTACAGCGTCGCGTCGTGCCCTGAGCCGTTCGGGCGCAGCACGAGCACGCTGTCCGCGTCGTGGTCGCCGGTCAGGTAGGCGAAGTCGCTGCCGGGCCGGAACGGGTAGTCGGTGTCGTTGGCCCGGACCTTCTCGGTGCCGGTGGGGATCACCAGCGTCTCGCCGGGGAAGGCCGCCGAGAGGGCCGCCCGCCGCTTGGCGTAGTTCGGTGTCTCCGGGCGGGGCGTCACGGGCAGCGCGGTGTCGCGCCAGCCCTGCCGCATGAAGGACAGGAACGCCTCCGGGAAGTCCGGATCGTGCGATTCCGTACCGTCCGTCGGCGTACCGTCGGTGCGTCCCTCGGTCATTGCGCCGCTCCCTCCGCTTCGTTGCTGGTCCCGACGGTACCGCGCGTCCGGTTCGCGGTGACGCCCGCCGGGAGTCGGGTGGATCGACGGACGGCTGCAAGGGCCGACAGCGCGCGTGGAAAGATGGCCACCATGTGCGGACTTCTGGCCTTCTTCAGCGCGAACGGCAACGCCGCAGCGCATCGCGACCACATCGCCGGAGCGTTGGAATGCCTGCACCACCGCGGCCCCGACGAGACCGGGGTCGAGGTGGTCGGCGACGCTTCCGGCCGGTACGCGGACGGCGTGTTCGCCCACAAGCGGCTGGCCATCATCGACGTCGCGTCGAGCCACGAGCCGCTGCCCTACGCGAACGGTCGTTACCTGCTCACCTTCAACGGTGAGATCTACAACTACATCGAGCTGCGCGAGGAGTTGATCAGAAACTTCGGCGCGCAGTTCGCCACCGCCGGCGACGGCGAGGTGATCGTGGCGGGCTACCACTTCTGGGGCGAGCAGGTGCTCACCCGGCTGCGGGGCATGTTCGCCTTCGTCATCTGGGACCGGCAGGAGCGGCGCGCCTTCGGTGCCCGCGACTACTTCGGCATCAAGCCGATGCACTACCTGGAGACCGCCGACGGTCTCTACCTGGCGTCGGAGAAGAAGGCGTTGCTGCCGTTCGCGCACAGCAACTACCAGGGCGACGCGGGTGTCGACACGGCCAACCTGAGCCACTACCTGACCCTGCAGTACGTCCCCGAGCCGGGCACGCTGCACAAGGGCATCAGCCGGATCGGGTCGGGGGAGTACCTGAACTGGACCCCGGGCGGGCGGATCGACGTACGCCGGTGGTACCGGCCGGTGTTTCGGCCGGCGCCGGTCGACGACGAGCAGAAGCTGTACCACGAGATCCGGGAGACGCTGCGGGAGAGCGTGCGCATGCACATGCGCTCCGACGTGCCGGTCGGCTCGTTCCTGTCCAGCGGCATCGACTCCACGGCGGTGGTCGCGCTGGCCCGCGAGTTCAACCCGAACATCCTCACCTTCACCGTCGGCTACGACGTGCCGGGTTATTCGGAGATCGACGTCGCCCAGGAGTCGGCGCGGCACCTGGACGTCACCACGATCCCCACCAAGATCGGTCCGCAGGACATGATCGACGCGCTGCCGAAGATCGTCTGGCACCTGGACGACCCGGTGGCCGACCCGGCGCTGGTGCCGCTGTACTTCGTGGCGAAGAAGGCCGCCGAGCACGTCACCGTGGTGCTGTCCGGCGAGGGTGCGGACGAGTTCTTCGGCGGCTACACGATCTACCGGGAGCCGCTGTCGTTGGGCACCGTCAACGGTCTGCCCGGTGGGGTGCAGAAGGGCCTGCGCGCGGTCTCCAAGGCGATCCCGCAGGGGGTCAAGGGCAAGAGCTTCCTGGAGCGCGGCACGACTCCGATCGAGGAGCGTTACTACGGCAACGCTCGGATGTTCACCGAGGAGGAGAAGCAGCACCTGATGCGCCGCTACGACCCCTCGGTGCGCTACACGGACGTCACCGCCCCGATCTACGCCGAGTGCACCGAGCTGGACGACGTCACCAAGATGCAGTACGTCGACCTCTACACCTGGCTGCGCGGCGACATCCTGGTCAAGGCGGACCGGATCTCGATGTCGCACTCGCTGGAGGTGCGGGTGCCGTTCCTCGACCGTGAGGTGTTCGACGTCGCGGCGAAGATCCCGGTGGACCTGAAGCTGCCGCCGCGGTCCGACGCGACGAAGTACGCGATGCGTCAGGCGTTGCAGGGTGTCGTGCCGCCGGCCATCGTCAACCGCAAGAAGCTGGGCTTCCCGACCCCCACCCGGGTCTGGCTGCGCGGCGAGATGTACGAGTGGGCCCGGCACGTGCTGAGCACCTCGGGTGCGGGTGACCTGCTCGACCTGTCGTACGCGCTGCGGCTGCTCGACGAGCACAAGCGGGAGGAGGCCGACCACTCCCGCAAGGTGTGGACGGTGTTGATCTTCTGCATCTGGCACGCCATCTTCGTGTCGAAGACGCTCGACCCGGGCATCCAGCGCAACCAGTCGGCCCTGCTGACGAAGCCCGTGGTCGGTTCCATGGTCCGCTGACCCGGTCCTAGCCCGTCGATCAAGAGGTTTGCGTCACCGGATTGGCTCCGGATGACGCAAACCTCTTGATCAAC
>NZ_JBSFBM010000493.1:0-3665 GCF_053592955.1 Micromonospora sp. NPDC002411
TCAGCGGCCCGGTCAGCAACTCCGCCAGGTGCAGGTACGCGCAGGCGACGTCCTCGGGCTGGCCGGCGCGCTCGGCGGTGTCGAGGGCGTCGCGCATGACCGCCAGACCGGCGTCCGGGTCCTCCAGGAAGGCGTCGCTGAAGCCCAGCGCCGAGCTGGCCAGCACGACCTCCGTGGCGGACCCCTCCACGTTCTCGGCCAGCGCCAGCGCCTCCCGCGCCCGCTCACCGGCGTCGGCGTACCGGCCCAGGTGCAGCAACAACTCGGCCAGGCGGGCGGCGGCCGCGGCCCGGTCGCGCGGGGAGCAGTCCGCCGCCTTCAGCGCCCGCTGGTACTCCTCCTCGGCCAGCGCCGAGCGACCGGCGGCGGCCAGGTAGCGGGCCCGGCGGATGTGCAGCGCGCAGTTCGGTTCGCCGCCCTGGAGCGTGGCCAACTCCTCCAGCAGGGCCAACGCGCGGGCGTGCTCCCCACAGTGGTGGGCGGCCTCGGCGGCGTTTCCGAGCAGCTCGACCCGGTCCACCGCGAGCGGACCCGAGTCGGCGGCGAGCTGCAACGCCGCCGACCAGTGCCGGTGCGCCTCGGCGTAGCCACCCAGCCGCTCGGCCTCCTGCGCGGCGGCCACCGCCGCCGGCAACGCGCGCGCCGGGTCACCGGCCAGCCGCCAGTGGTGTGCCAGCCGGGCCTGGTGCAGCTCACCCGGGGCCGCGGTCAGCGCCTCGGCGTAGCGGCGGTGCAGTCCGGAACGCTCGGCCGGCAGCAGCTCGTGCGCCAGCACCTCGGCGACGAGGCGGTGCCGCAGCCGGTAGCCGTCGTCGGCGCCGACCAGCAGCCGGTGCGCCACGGCCGCGCGGGCCGCGTCGATCAGCTCGTCCTCGGGCAACCGCAGCACCTCGGCCAGCAGCCAGTGCTGCACCGGCTCCACGCCGGCAGCCACCGCGTGCACCACCGCGTGCGCGTGCTGCGGCAGCGCGTCGACCCGGTCGAGGAAGATCTCCCGCAGCGTCTCGGACAGACCGTCGCGGCCGTCGCGCAGGTCGCGGGCCAGCTCCTCGATGACGAACGGGTTGCCTCCGCTGCGCTGCCACACCTGGTCGGCCGCGTCCCCGGACAGGGGCCGACCGACCACCGCCGCGGCCAGCTCCTCGGTCTCGGTTCGGCCCAGCGGTGCCAGGTCGAGCACCCGCACCGTCCGCAGGCGACGCAGCTCGGTGAGCACCCGGCGCAGTGGGTGCGCGCCCTGCAACGACTCGGCGCGTACCGCTGCCAACACCGAGAGCTGCAGATCGCCCAGACCGGCCAACAGATAGAGCAGCAACTGCCGGGTGCTGCGGTCGACCCACTGCAGGTCGTCGAGAATCAACACCAGTGGTCTGCCCTCGGCGATCAGGTGCAGCCCGCGCGAGACCCGCTCCAGCAACGCGCCCGCGCCGTCCGGACCGGCGGTCTCGTCGGCGACCATCTGCAACAGCCCGCGCACCGCCGACGAGCTGCGCTTGCGAGAGGCGGACAGGTCGGCGTCGTAGCGGCGCAGCGCCTGCAACAGCGGGTGCAGCGGGGAGGCGTCGCCGATGTCCAGGCAGCTGCCGGTGAGCACCACGGCGCCCTGGTCACGCAACCGGTCGCCGATCTCGCCCAGCAACCGGGTCTTGCCCACACCGCTCTCGCCGGTCAGGAAGACGGCGGCGGTCTGCCCGTGCGCCGCGTCACCGAGCAACGCGGACCGGACCGTCCGCACCAGCTCGGCCCGACCCACGAGCGGTGCGGTGTCCACATCGCTGGCCATGGCACGCAGCCTAATCACAGGGCCCCGCACCGTTCTACGGCCATCCGCCGCTTGTGGTACTCCTCGCGTCGACTTTGCGACTAAAGGTTGCGGGTGGCCGACATACGTCGTTCTGCAGATCCCCCGTGGGCCCAGGGATGCCAATCTCCGGAGGTCATCAGGCAGAAGCGGGAAGAAGGGCCGGTGCGATACCCATGACCAGCAGCATCGTCGTCATCGACCCGCAGCGAACCGGGACCGGACACTGGCCGGTGCCGGAGGAGAGACGCACAGTCACCGTCCTCTTCGCCGACATCGTCGGCTCCACCGGTCTGGTGGACCGGCTAGACCCGGAGGACGTCCGCGCCCTGCAACGGGCCTACTTCGACACCGTCGCCGGCGTGCTGCACCGCTGGCAGGGAGTCGTGGAGAAGTACGTCGGCGACGCGGTGATGGCCCTCTTCGGCGCTCGGCACTCGGACGGCTTCGACGCGTACCGGGCGGTGCGCGCCGGGCTCGAGATCCAGGCCGCGCTGGACCGTCGGCCGATGGTCGGCGACATCAGACTGCGCGTACGCGTCGGTGTCGCCACCGGTGAGGTCGTGGTCGACCTGGGCGGCGCCGTCAGTGGCGGGCACGGCGTGGCCAGCGGCGCGGTGATCACCACAGCGGCCCGCCTCCAGGAGTACGCGGAGCCCGGCTCAGTGGCGCTCTGCGCGGCCACCGCACGGGCCACCGCCGGCCTGATCACCCAGCGTCAGCTGGCGGCGGTGCCGGTCTCCGGACGGGTGCCTCCGATGCCGGTCTGGCACGCCGTCGGCCTGGTACGCCCCGGCACCGACCGCCACGACGGCCCGCTGATCGGCCGTCGCCGTGAACTGGCCACCATCCGCGACCAGGTGAGCGAGGCCATTCGCGAGCACAGCCCGAGGTGGCTGTCAGTGGTCGGCCCGACCGGCAGTGGCCGCAGCCGCCTGCTGCACGAGTTGACCCGGGGACTGACCACTGTGGACGGCGCGCCGGTCCGGTGGTGCGTGGCGACCTGCCAGCCGTACCCCGATCAGGTCCTGGCCCCGGCCGCCGATCTGCTCCGTGGCCTCGCGGGGGTGCGGCACGGCGACGGCCCGGCGGTGGTCCACGACCGGCTGGTCGCCGCCCTGACGTCGCTGTTCCCGCCGGAGCGCGTCGCGGCGGCGGTCCCCGCTCTGCAGCGGTTCCTCACCACCCCGGACAGCTCGTCGGCGGCGCTGGCGGGCGCGGCGATCTGCCGGGACGTCCTGTTGCGTCTGGCCGCTCACCAGCCGCTGATCGTCGCCGTGGACGACGTGGACCGGGCGGCGCCCGCGATGAGCCGGTTCCTGCACGCGCTGTTCAGCACGGCGACGGCGCGCGGGTTGCCGCTTGCCCTGATCACCCTGCACCAACCGCAGTGGGCCGACACCCGGCCGAGCCCGGCGCGACGGATGACGATCGGACCCCTGGCCACCGTGCAGTCCGGTCGGCTGCTGCGCCACCTGCTCAGCCGGGCCGGGCAGCCGGTGACCCTGGCCGACCGGTTGCTGCCGCTGGTCGGAGGTCGACCCGGGCACGCGGCGGCGTACGTCGCGTCGCTCGTGGACGGTGCCGACCCGGCGGCGCTCCCCCTGCCCGAGGCGCTACGCCGGGTCGTCGGAGCGGAGCTGGACCACCTCGACGGTGAGCGGCGGGCGGTGCTGATGGCCGCCGGCACCCTCGGCGGTGTGATCTCCGGTGCTGCCGTCGACCGGGCCCTCGGCTGGACGCCCGGTCGGTCCGCACCCGCGCTACGAGGGTTGGTCGCCGCCGGGCTCCTGCTCCACCACCGCACCGGCGGGTACGCGTTCGCCGCGCCCGCGCTGCGTCAGGTCGCCGCCGAGCGCCTGCC
>NZ_JBSFBM010000494.1:0-3656 GCF_053592955.1 Micromonospora sp. NPDC002411
GCAACGCGCGGGCGTTCCGGGTCACCGCCGGCGGCCGGTCGGTCAGCGCCGCGTGCGCCTGGGCGACCTCGGCGACGTCGGACGGGTTGCGCAGCCGCTCCCACTCGTCGATCAGGCTGGAGTCGACCTGGCGGACCAACTCGCCCAACCACTCGATGAGGTCGATCAGCTCCTCGGTCTTGGCGTCCTCGGGCACTGTCTGCCGCAACGTCTTGTACGCGTCGGCCAGGTAGCGCAGGACGAGGCCCTCCGAGCGGGTCAACCCGTAGAACTGCACGTACTCGGTGAAGGTCATCGCCCGCTCGAACATGTCGCGGACGACGGCCTTGGGGGAGAGCTGGTGGTCGGCGACCCAGGGGTGGCCCTGCCGGTACATCTCGTACGCGGCGTTCAGCAGCTCGTCGAGGGGCTTCGGGTGGGTCACGTCCTCGAGCAGTTCGATGCGGGCCTCGTACTCGATGCCTTCGGCCTTCATCGCGGCGACCGCCTCGCCGCGCGCCTTGAACTGCTGCGCGGACAGGATCTGCCGGGGGTCGTCGAGGATCGACTCGATGACGCTCAGCACGTCGAGGGCGTACGACGGGGACTCGGCGTCGAGCAACTCGATGGCGGCGAGCGCGAGGGGGGACAGCGGCTGGTTGAGCGCGAAGTCGAGCTGGAGGTCGACGGTGAGCCGGATCCGCCGGCCCGTCTCGTCCGGCTCGGGCAGCTCCTCGACCACACCGCCGGCCCGCAGCGCCCGGTAGATGGCGATCGCCCGGCGGATGTGCCGACGCTGCGCGGCGGCGTCCTCGTGGTTGTCGGTGAGCAGGTGGCGCATCGCGCTGAACGCGTCCCCGGGCCGGCCGATGACGTTGAGCAGCATCGAGTGGCTGACCTGGAAGCTGGACGTCAGCGGTTCCGGCTCGGCGTCGACGAGCCGGTCGAAGGTGGGCTGACCCCAGCCGATCGAACCCTCCGGTGGCTTCTTGCGGACCACCTTGCGCCGCTTCTTCGGGTCGTCCCCGGCCTTGGCGAGGGCCTTCTCGTTGTCGATGACGTGCTCGGGGGCCTGCACCACGACCCGGCCGATGGTGTCGTAGCCGGCCCGACCGGCCCGCCCGGCGATCTGGTGGAACTCCCGGTTCTTGAGTAGCCGGGTACGGACGCCGTCGTATTTGGACAGGCCGGTGAACAGCACGGTGCGGATCGGCACGTTGATGCCGACGCCGAGGGTGTCGGTGCCGCAGATGACCTTGAGCAGGCCGGCTTGGGCGAGGGTCTCCACCAACCGGCGGTACTTGGGCAGCATGCCGGCGTGGTGCACGCCGATGCCGTGCCGGACCAGCCGGGAGAGCGTCTTGCCGAAGCCGGCGGTGAACCGGAAGTTGCCGATCGCCTCGGCGATCATGTCCTTCTCGGCGCGGGTGGCGACGTTGACGCTGGTCAGCGCCTGGGCGCGCTCCAGTGCGGCGGCCTGGGTGAAGTGCACCACGTACACCGGGGCCTGCTTTGTCTCCAGCAGCTCCTCGAGTGTCTCGTGCAGCGGCGTCATCGCGTACGAGAAGATGAGCGGGACCGGCCGCTCGGCCGAGCGCACCACGGCGGTCGGCCGCCCGGTGCGCCGGGTCAGGTCGTCGACGAACCGGGTGGTGTCCCCCAGGGTGGCGGACATCAGGATGAACTGGGCCTGCGGCAACTCGATGATCGGCACCTGCCACGCCCAACCCCGGTCGGGTTCGGCGTAGAAGTGGAACTCGTCCATGATCACCTGGCCGACGTCGGCCTTCGTGCCCTCGCGCAGCGCCAGGTTGGCCAGGATCTCCGCCGTGCAGCAGATGATCGGGGCGTCGGCGTTGACGCTGGCGTCGCCGGTCAGCATGCCGACGTTCTCGGCGCCGAAGACCTCGCAGAGCGCGAAGAACTTCTCCGACACCAGGGCCTTGATCGGCGCGGTGTAGAACGTCGTCCGGTTGTCGGCGAGAGCCGCGAAGTGCGCTGCGATCGCCACCAGGCTCTTACCCGAGCCGGTCGGAGTGTTCATGATCAGGTTGGCGCCGGAGACGATCTCGATGACCGCCTCCTCCTGATGGGGGTAGAGGTCGAGGCCGCGCTCCTTCGCCCAGCCGGCGAACGCGTCGAAGAGGGTGTCGGGGTCGGCGCTTCTCGGTAGCGCGGCGGTGAGCGTCATAGCCTGTCCATGGTGCCTGGATCATGCCCCGGTACGCCAACCCGGCCTCCGCCGGCCCCTCCACGGGGTGGTCTTCGCCGGTCAGCGCCGGCGGTAGATCAGGTCCGCGACCGGTCGACCGGCCGTGATCGCCCGCCGCTCGAACTTCGTCACCGGGCGATGCGCCGGACGTGGCGCGAAACCGCCGTACGCGTCCACCAGCTCCGGATCCGCATCCAGGGTCTCCCGCATCGCCTCGGCGTACTCGGCCCAGTCGGTCGCGCAGTGCAGCGTGCCGCCGGAACGCAGTCGGGACCGCAGCAACGCCACGTGCGCGGGCTGGATGATCCGCCGCTTGTGGTGGCGCGTCTTGGGCCACGGGTCCGGGAAGAAGACGTGCACCGCGTCCAGCACACCCTCGGGCAAGCCGCTGACCAGGGACAACGCGTCGCCCTCCGCCACCCGTACGTTGCGTAGGCCGCCACGCTCCACCAGGTCGAGCAGGTTGGCGATTCCCGGCGTGTGCACTTCGACCGCCAGATAATCTCGGTCCGGGTCGGCGGCAGCCATCGCTGCGGTGCTGTCACCCATGCCCGAGCCGATCTCCAGCACGACCGGGGCCCGGCGACCGAACAGGTCGGGCAGGTCCACGGGCACGACCGGTCCGTCCGGCACATTTAGGCCGTACGCGGGCCAGAGCCGGCCCAGCGCGTCGGTCTGCCGGTCGCTCATCCGACCCCGACGGGGGTGGAACGTGCGGATCGTCCGGCTCGCGGGCGGGACGGCGGGGTCATGGTCGGTGGTGGTCACAGCGACCCGAGCGTACGCGACGCCGTCGCCGGATCGGATGTGATGTGCGACCGGAAATGAGAGGATCCAACTGGTACGGCAGGTCGGGTGCTCCGCTGCCCGACACGGCCGCGCGGCGTCGAGAGGGGGCATCGTGACAGTGACCCGGGGCGGCGTGATCCTTTCCGTGCTGACCCTGCTCGCCAGCCCTCTGCTCGCTGCGCCTCCGGCGTTGGCCGCCTCTCCCGTGCTCGCGGTGCCCAAGCCTGTCGCAGCGGTGCTTGCCGCTCCTGCGGCCGCGCCCGCGCCGCAGCCCGGAGGGCCGCCTGGTGGCGCGCCTCAGCCGGCGCCGGTGGACATCTTCGTCGAGGTGAGCCCGAGCACCGTGCAGCCCGGCTACCTGGTCGGCATCCGGGCCAGTTGCCGGGACAACTCGGTGGGTGCCACCGTCGTCTCGGACGCGTTCGGCGCGGTCGGTGTGCAGCCGCAGCGCGGGGTGCTCACCGCCGCGCCGATGGTGCGCGAGCGCACCCGTCCCGGCAACTACCGGGTCAAGCTGGAGTGCCGGGACGGCGAGACCGCCTCGACCATGCTCCAGGTGGTCAAGAAGGTGGGCCTGATGGCCGCGGTCTTGTGGAGCGCATGCCTGATGGTGATCGTCGCCGGGCTGTACCTGCTGGGCAAGATCGCCGTCCTGCTGGCACCGCTGGCCATCGCG
>NZ_JBSFBM010000495.1:0-3649 GCF_053592955.1 Micromonospora sp. NPDC002411
CCGCGTCGTCGGGCCAGGCCGACTCGGGCCCGTCGGGGTTGGCCAGCTCCCACGCTCTCAATCGCGGATGCCACGTGGAGAGGAAAGGTCGAAGCCGGCCGGCAGTCAGCTGCCGGCCGGACCACCGATCAGGATTCCTGGCGTCGACGCCGTGCGAGGACGAACGCGAACGCGCCCAGCACGACCATCACACTTCCGACGCCTGTCATGGCCGGGACCACCCCGCCGCCGGTAACCGGCAGGATGGGGACCTTGCCACCCGGGCCGCCGGGTCGACCGGGAGGTCCGGGAGGCCCGGACGGTCCAGGTGCGCCAGGGCTACCGGGTGCGCCAGGTGCGCCAGGGCTACCGGGTGCTCCGGGCGCCCCAGGGCTGCCGGGTGCTCCGGGTGCGCCGGGGCTGCCGGGTGCCCCAGGACTGCCGGGTGCGCCGGGGCTGCCGGGCGCCCCAGGACTGCCGGGCGGGCCGGACGGGCCCGGAGGGCCGGTGGGGCCGGGAGGACCGGTCGGTCCGGGCGGGCCGGTCGGCCCCGCGCACACCGGCGCGGTGATGACGTTGGTGTCGAGGGTGACGGCGGCGGTTCGCGCCAGCGCGCGGCCCTGGAGGGTCGCGCCCGTGGCCATCGTGATCGCCGCCTGAGCCATGATGGTGCCCACGAAGGTGGTGCCGGTGCCGATCGTCGCCGAACTGCCGATCTTCCAGAACACGTTGCAGGCTGAGGCACCGTTGATCAGCACGACGCTGCTGTTCGACGCCGTCGTCAACGAGGAGTCGACCTGGAAGATGAAGACGGCCGACGGGTCGCCCTGGCCGTTGAGGGTCAGCGCCCCGGTCAACTGGGCGGCACCGATCCGATAGACCCCCTCGTTGAGCGTATTGCCGCCGAGCTCCGCAGGAAGATTGGTGAACGGAGTCCGACCGGCGGCGTCGTTGAAGGCGATGGTCAGGTCGCTCTGAGCCTGAAGAGCGACCGCGTCACCGAGGTGCACCTCGCCGCCGATGGTCGCCGTTCCGAAGCCGGCCGCGGTGTTTCCGGGGAACCGCCCGAGGCTCTGGGCCAGGAAACTGGGGCCGGTGTTGGTCGGCTCGGCACCGGCCAGGACGGAGAAGTCCGCCGCCGTCCCGAGGTTGACGGGTGCTTCCTGCGCGTTGGCGGCGGTCGAGCTGAGGAGCAGGCTGACCGACACGGTGACGGCTGCGGCAGCCGCGAGGGCCGGCAACACCACCCGCCGCCGTAAACGAAGTTTGGGTTTAGCTGTCACAGAACATCCTCCGGGTATTCCTCGCAGGAGACGTCTCGTGAGCAGCGTCCTGCGCGATACGGCCGATATGTCGCCGACAAGCGGCGGTGACCACCACATCACGCCAGCCCGGCAAATGCTGTCAAAACGGAATAATGCCCCTGCCCTCCGGGCAAAGTGGATGGGGCCTCGCGTTCGCGTTTGGTGCTCTCGCCGTTTGGCCTGTCCCTCGACTCAGGGCAGGCGACCGGCTGCCGTCCCTATCGGCGGTCCGCCGTCGCCGGCCAGATCGCGCGTCCGTGGACGCAGGGCGAGGAGGGGCTGTTGCTGGTGGCCGGGAAACGAAAGCGGTTTAGTTCCTCGATGACGAACCCTGCGGTCGTGATGGCGGCGACGGTGTCGCGGTTGGTGTGGCACCCGGCGAACAGCTTCGGCCACAGTGTCGCGTCGACCAGTCGCTGGGCTCGGTGCAGACCGCCGGGCTTCTCGGCGGCGACGTGTTCGAAGAACCGCAACTGGCCGCCCGGGCGCAGCACCCGCCCGACCTCGGCCAACGCGCTCGCCTGGTCCGGCACGGTGCACAGCACCAGCGCGACCACGGCGGCGTCGAACTCGTCGTCCCCGGCCGGCAGCCTCTCGGCCAACCCGTCGACGACCGTGACCGGGACCGGCGCGCTCGGTGCCGCGCGTTCGGCGGCGGCCCGCAGACGCCGTTCCGGTTCGACAGCGACGACCTCGGTCACCGACGGCGGGTAGTGCGGGAACATCCGCCCGTTGCCCGCACCGATCTCGACCACCCGGCCGGACAGGCCGGCGACCAGGTCCCGCCGGTAGGCCGCCGTACCGGCCCGGTCCATGGCGACGCTCAACCGTTCGTAGACGCGGGCGAACACCGGGTGCGACACCTCGGCCACGGCCACCTCCAGGTCTCCGTCGAACTGTTCTCCGGCGATTGTCCTGCATCGGTGCACGCTTTCCGTCTTACTGGGTGGCAGCACGACTCAACCCATGCGGAAAGGACGTGGTTCGACCATGAAGATCGTCGTCATCGGGGGCAGCGGCCTCATCGGTTCCAAGCTCGTGGATGACCTCCGCGCCCAGGGCCACGAGGTGGTGCCGGCATCACCGAAGACCGGCGTGAACACCCTGACCGGCGAGGGCGTGGCCGATGCGCTCACCGGTGCCGACGCCGTCGTCGACGTGTCGAACTCGCCGTCGTTCGAGGACAAGGCCGTGCTGGAGTTCTTCGAGACGTCCACCCGGACGCTCCTTGCCGCCGCGTCGGACGCCGGGGTGGGCCACTACGTGGTGCTCTCCATCGTGGGTTGCGACCGGATCCCGGACAGCGGCTACATGCGGGCGAAGGTCGCCCAGGAGAAGCTCGTCGTCGCGTCCGGAACCCCGTACTCGATCGTGCACGCCACCCAGTTCTTCGAGTTCCTCCAGGGGATCGTCGACGCCGGCACGGACGGCGACACCGTGCACCTGGCCCCGGTGCTCATCCAGCCGATGGCCGCCGACGACGTCGCGGCCGCAGTGGCCGAGGTCGTAGTCGGTGCGCCGACGAACGCCGTGGTCGAGATCGCCGGCCCGGAGCAGTTCCGCCTCGACGACCTGGGCCGAGACCTCCTCGCCGCCCAGCAGGACCCTCGGTCGGTGGTGGCCGACCCGGACGCCCGCTACTTCGGCGCGAAGCTCGGCGAACGCTCCCTCGTTCCCGCCGACGGCGCCCGCCTCGCCGGTACGCGTCTCGACGACTGGCGGGCGCGGGCGAACAGCGGACGGTGACACGGTCCGCTACGTCGCCGTGCCGGGCGGGTCGGCCCGCTCACCGAGGCGCCGCACCAACTCCCGGGCCGCCGCCGTGAACGGCTCTTCGGATTCGCCCAGCCAGTGCCCACGGATGGGTGGGGGGACGCTGTCACTGGGCGGCGTCACCACGTCGCGCGGATCACGGTACCGGCGATCCACCCGGGCGGCCGGGCCGCCGACATCGCCCGGCGCCGGTGTGCGGTGCGCCGAGAAGATCCAGCCGCCGATGGGGTCGGTGTCGCTCCACAGGTTCACCCACCGCCAACCGACCCGGCGGCCGATCTCGTGCAGCGCCACGTCGTCGACGTACGCGGGGAAGAGCCGCGCGTAAAGGCGGTGCAGCGGCGACCCGTGGGTGAGCAGAGCGATTCGGTCGCCGACGTGCGGCGGCAACTGGAGCACCGTCGCGGCGAGCAGGACCGAACCGTGGCTGTGCCCGGTGAGCAGCACGGCGTCCCCGCGCTCGACGAGGTACGTGATGCGACGGGCCAACTCCGGCACGGCCCGCTCGGAGTAGCAGGGCGGAGCGAACGGGTGGGCGGCCCGAGGCCAGAAGGTGCCCAGGTCCCAGAGGACGCCGATGTGCCGGCGGAACG
>NZ_JBSFBM010000496.1:0-3645 GCF_053592955.1 Micromonospora sp. NPDC002411
GTCGCACCTGAACCTGCACAAGACGTTCTGCACTTTTCCTTGCGCTTGCGGTGCTTGAGGACGCCGGCCGCCTCCTCGATGAACGCCCGGCGGTCCTCCGGCTTGGCGTGCAGCATGCCGTCGAGTCGGCCCTGCCCGACGATGATGTGCATCTCCCGGCCGATGCCGGAGTCGGACAGCAGCTCCTGGATGTCGAGCAACCGGCAGGAGTTGCCGTTGATCTCGTACTCGCTCTCACCCGAGCGGAACATCCGGCGGGTGATGGAGACCTCGGTGTACTCGATCGGCAGCGCGCCGTCGGTGTTGTCGATGGTGAGGGTGACCTCGGCGCGACCCAGCGGCGCCCGACCGGCGGTGCCGGCGAAGATGACGTCCTCCATCTTGCCGCCGCGCAGCGCCTTGGCGCCCTGCTCGCCGAGAACCCAGGCGATGGCGTCGACGACGTTGGACTTACCGGAGCCGTTCGGGCCCACCACACAGGTGATCCCGGGCTCCAGCTTCAACGTCGTCGCGGAGGCGAAGGACTTGAACCCCTTCACCGTCAGGCTCTTGAGATACACCTTCTCGATCCTCGTCCGGTGGCCGCCCCGGCTCTGGGGACCTGGGTGAACTCGCAGACTAACCCGGTGGTGGAAGCGGGCCGGCACGCGACCCGCCCCGGGTCGGGTACGTCGAGGGCGCGAGGCGCGCACGCACTGTTGTTCCGGCGGTCACGATAATGGCGAGAGCAGTTCATGATCGGCTTATCCGCCGGTGCGTTATTCGGATGCGGCGGCGACGGTTCCCGCGCGACCGATCGCAAGATCATAAATCGTCGACCCCGAAAAGAACCGGACAGTGTTGCGCGCCGGCACAGGACGTGTCGGCGCGCTTTTCTGCGATGGTGCGATTCAGTTTTGTCGACGCGGAGATCAGGTCAGCGCCGGCTCGGCCAGACGGAGCAGATCGTCCGCCTCCGCCGCAGCCGCCGCGAGCCGATCATTGTCGGCACGCAGACGCGTGATCTCGAACTCCAGTGCCTGCACCCTGGCACGTAGCCGGGTGACCTCGTCGAGCAGACGCCGGTCGGGCGCTGCACCTACGTGGCCGTAGAGGGCCTTCGCCATGCTGACTCCTTGATATGCGCTGCCGGAAAGGCCGGCCAACGCGCGCCCATTTGTACGCGGCTGTCATTCCAGGCTGTATCTGGGCATGACCGGGCGCGACTGGCGACACCTATATATTGAGCCGCAAACCCCTCCTTCGTCAAGTTCTCGCAGGCCGTAGATCATCTCTACGTCCACCTGTCCACTTGTCGGGGGGCTGCCTTCACGGCACGGACACGCTCTGTCCGGACACCTTTACTGTACGCCCGGATTCCCGGAAGTCCGCCCCCTCGCGTCCGACTTCCCCTTAACTCTTCCTTAGCCACGTTGCCGCAGGTCGCGGGCGCGCCGTAGCGTCACCCCGGCCCGCAACCGACCTCTGGAGGCATAGGCGTGTACGGCTGGACCGACCCGATGGACCCGAACGGCGCCCCCCGGCGCGCTGAACGGCCGACCGACGAGCCGGCCTGGCTGCACGACCGCCCGGAGCCCCGCTCGGCCTACCTGTTCGGTGACGACACCGACCAGCCCGGCGACGAGCGGCACCCGCAGCAGCCCGCCGACGACTGGCAGTCGGGCCGGTCGACGCCCGCCGGCCCGGCAGACGCCCCCACCGCCGCCTGGCCAGCCCACCGCCCGGGCGACGACAGCGGCCACTGGGGCGACAGCCACCCGGTAGAGGACACCACCGGCGGGTGGCACACCGACAGTGACCCCGCGACCACCGACGAATGGCGTGCCCAGGATGGGGCGACCGGCCGTTCCGGCGAGGGACGGCACCGCTCCCCGCGCCGCTGGCGCAAGCCGATGATGATCGGCGGTGCCGCTGCTGCGGCCACCCTCGTGGTGACCTTCGGCGTCGGCGCGCTCGCGATGCCCGGCGGTGGCGACGGGGCCGACCAGCCGACCGCTGTCGACGACACCTTCGCCGCGTCGCAGGCCCCGACCGAACCGCCGGCCCTCGACACCCTGGCCGCACCCTCCCCGTCCGCCGCGCCCAGCTCGGTGCAGCCGAGCCCCTCGCCGACCAAGGTCGTCAAGCCGACCCCCGCGGCGTCGCGGACCACCGCCGCGTCGCGCCGCGCCCGCAGCACCGCACCGAGCACGACCACCGGCTCGGGTTCCGGAGGTTCCAGCGGCACCGTCAGCTCGCAGGCCCGCGAGGTGGTGGACCTGGTCAACGCCGAGCGGGCCAAGGCCGGCTGCAAGGCGCTGAGCATCAACGACAAGCTGATGACCGCCGCGCAGAAGCACAGCCAGGACCAGGCCGACCACCAGAACATGTCGCACACGGGCAGCGACGGCAGCAACGCCGGCGTCCGGCTGGACCGGGTCGGCTACGCCTGGCGCACGTACGGCGAGAACGTGGCCTGGAACCAGAAGACCCCGACGTCGGTGATGGACGCCTGGATGAACAGCTCCGGCCACAAGGCCAACATCCTGAACTGCGCGTTCACCGAGATCGGCGTCGGCATCGCCAACAGCAACGGACCGTACTGGACGCAGGTCTTCGCAGCACCGCGCTGACCGCGCGTCGTCCGCGCCCCCGCGCTCGTTTGACCCGATGAGGTACGTCGGGCCGAGCGTGGGGCCGGCGTACCGGTGAGGGCGGCGACGGGCCGCCCCGGCCCCGGGAGCTGCCGATGCGGATCCGGCCACGGCGACGCGCCGCCGTACGCCCACTGCACCGCGTCGTGTCGGCCGGCGTCGCGCTGCTGCTGATCGTTCCGGCGTACGGGTGCCGTCCGGCGCTGACCCCGCCCGGCGCGCCCACCGCGTGGCCCGCCGGGCAGTCCCCCCACTGGCAGTGGCAGTGGCAGCTGACCGGGCCGCTCGACCTGGCGGTGCAGGCGGACGTCTTCCTGCTCGACCCGGTGGCCACCACCGCCGCGGAGACCGCCGAGCTACGCTCCCGGGACCGCCGGTTGATCTGCCAGGTGCACGTCGGGTCGGTCCGCTCCACCGACCCGGACGCCAACCGGTTCCCGCACGTCGTCCACGGCTCGACCGGGCCTCGTCCGGACAGCCGGTGGCTGGACGTACGGAGCTGGGACGCGCTCCAACCGGTGCTGGCTGACCGGTTCCGGCTGTGCCGGGGCAAGGGGTTCGGCGCGGTCGCGCTCGCCGACGCCGACGGGTACGCGTTCCGCACCGGCTTCCCACTCGACTTCGACGACCAACTGCTGTTCAACCGCCGGTTGGCCGAGCTGGCCCGCTCGCTGAGCCTCTCCCCCGGGCTGGTCAACGACGTGCCGCAGCTCGCCGCGCTGGCCCCGGACTTCGACTTCGTGGTCAACGAGGAGTGCGTACGGCTGGCCCAGTGCGCCAAGCTGCTGCCGTTCGCCGACGCCGGCAAGCCGGTCTTCCACGTGGAGTACTCCGGCTCGACCGACGACTTCTGTGTGACCACCGTCGGGTACGGCTTCGCGTCGATCCGGAAGGACCGCGCGTTGGACGCGTCCCGGGAGGCCTGCCCGCTGCCCTGAGCCTGAACCTGTGTTGGGCCGGGCCGCGGTCGCGACCCGGCCCAACGCTTCGGACGTCAGGGCACCGGTACCAG
>NZ_JBSFBM010000497.1:0-3616 GCF_053592955.1 Micromonospora sp. NPDC002411
CCCAGGGTGTCGTTGACACCGAGGGAGTTCACGACCCCGCCGAGTTGACCGTGGGTGCCGGACAGGACACCACCGGTCAGGTCGCCGCCGATCAGGTTCGAGTCGGTGACACCGAGCAGACCGCTCGGGTCGCCGACGGTGCCGGTGACGTCGCCGAGGACCGGGTCCGCGATCGCGTCCACCGGCTGCACGACATCGGCGTCGAGGGTGTACGCCACGTCGCCGACACCGGCGAGGTCGGTGTCGAGCCCGTTCGGACCGATGCCCAGGCCGACCCCCGGCAGGACGGTGATCCCGGCGGCGGCGGTCGACGGGTCGACCGCGATGGCGCCGAGCACGCCGGCCTTGACGTCCACGCCGGTGGGCGAACTGGTGACGCTGATCTGCTGCGCCACACTCTGCAACTGGCCCACCACGTCGGTGGTGTCGGTGACCAGCGGGTCCAGCCCGAGCTGCCCGACTGCCGGGGCGATCGCCCCGAGGCCCTGGCCCGGCGCGTAGTCGACCACCAGCGGCACCACGTCCTGCACATCCGCCGCGGTGATGTCGGTGAGCCCCGCGCCGCGCAGCGCACCCTCGGGGTCGAGGTCGAACGCCGACCGCGCGTCGGGGTTCGTCAGCAGGTCGAGCACGAAGTCGTGAAGGGTCTGGTGCGAGTCCATGTGCTGGTTCTCCTCGGATCTGGCGTCAGCGACGTGTCGTACGTCGACAGTGACGTTATTGCCGGGCCCGCCCCCGGGCATCGGGGCTGAGCCCGCATCCGGGCCGGTTGAACTAGGGACTCCGCTACCTCGTACGTTAGGGGGACAGGGGGAAACCGTCCCGGCGAGATTAGGGTCCCGACCAGGGTCTGATCTCTGGTACGAACGTAGGAGCCCGCGGGTTTCGCCGGGGGTGGGTCGTCGGCAGCACCGACGCCATCGCCACCGGCGGCCACCTCACGGGGGGAGAAAAGCGATGCCGTACGTCCTGGGGATAGACATCGGGAGCACCAATACCGCCGCCGCCGTCGCACGGCTGCACGGCACCACCTGGACCCGTCCCGAGGCCGTCCCGCTGCACGTCGACTCCACAGTCGTACCGTCGGTGCTGTGCCTGTCGGAGGACGGCTCGCTGCACGTCGGCGAGCCCGCGACCGACGACGGCAGCCGCACCACGCGCGACTTCGTCCACCGCATCGGCGACGACGTGCCCCTGCTGCTCGGCGGTGAGGCCTGCGCGCCGCAGACCCTCACCGCGGAGCTGGCGGCCTGGGTGGTGGAGCGGGTCCACGCCCTCGAGGGCGGCCCGGCCGAGGCGATCGTCCTCAGCCACCCGGCGGGATGGCGTCCCTACCGGCGGGAGGTGCTGCACCAGGCCCTGTCCGGCTTCGGCCTGCGCAACGTGACACTGCTACCCCGCACGGTCACGGTCGCCGAGAGCCACGCGGCGCGTGGGTTCGCGGGCAGCACGGCCGTCGTCTACGCGTTGGGCGGCAACAGCTTCGAGGCGGCGTTGGTGCGGCGCACCCCGCGCGGCACCTACGAGACGTTCGGCACCCCGCAGGGGCTCGACTCGCTGGGCGGGGCCGACTTCGACGAGGCGCTGGCCGAGCACACCCGTACCGCGCTGGCCCGGGAGTTGGCCGCCAGCGCACGCCGCGGCACCCAGGCGGCGTTGCGCGGGCTGCGCGCGGAGTGTGACCGGGTCAAGCGGGTGCTGACCGTCGACCTGACGGCCGACGTGGTGCTGGCCCTACCGAACGGCCCGGCCCGGATACCGGTGACCCGGGCTCAGTTCGAGGAGATGATCCGCCCGACGGTGCAGGTCACCGTCGACCTTCTCCTACGGGCTATGCGCAGCGCCAACCTGACGCCGGAGCAACTCGACGGTGTCCTGCTGGCGGGCGGTTCGACCCGCGTCCCGCTCGTCACCGAGCTGATCAGCGCGGCCCTCCCGGTCCCCGTCGAGGTCGAGCCGGACTCCCAGTTGACCGCCGCCACCGGGGCGGCGATGGCCGCCTGCCAGGTGGTGTCGCCGCGCGCCCGCCGAAACCCACCGGTCCGCGACGCGGCCCCGGTCAGCGGCAACGGTCGGGCCACCCTCCCGGCGCCCCGCCGCCCCCACCACGACACCACCGTTCCGGGCGATCCGCCACCGCGGCCCCCGGTCCGGGTCCTCCCACTGGACCTGCCGAAACCGTCCCGCCTGGCCTTGGCCCGCAGCCGGGGACGCGAAGGATGACCCCAATGATCATGAACGACATCGCCGCATCCGGGTTGACCCTGGATCGAGGGCCGCAGGTCCTGCTGGACACTGTCGGGCACAATCCGGCCGGGCCGCTCAGCGTCGGCATCGCCGGCCCGGGCGGCCACGGAAAGACCGCGCTGCTGACGGAACTGGCGCGAGTCCACCAGCGCGCCGGGATCGCCGTCCGCACCATCGCCCCCCAGCCGGGCGAAGCGGTCGACCCCGACACAATGGTGCTCGTCGACGACGCGCACCTGCTCGACGACGCACGCGTCGAGGTGCTGCTGCGCCTGGTCGCCACCCGCCGACACCGGCTGGTGGTCGCCCACCGCCCGTGGCCCCGGTCCGCGGCGCTCAGCGAACTGGTCGACGCGTTGCGCCGCGACGGGCAGGCCATGCTCCTCACTCCGTTCACCCGGGAGCAGACCGCCGCCTACCTCGCCCGCACACCGGAGCTGGGCAGCCGTGACGACCTGGTCGACTTCGTCCACACCCAGACCGGCGGCGTACCCCGGGACGTCGAACGGCTGGCCCGTGGCCTGGCCGGCGCGGAAACCCGGACCGACGCGGTGGTCAACCCACCCCGGTCGGTGGTCGCGGAGTTCGGACCGGACCTGGACGTCCAGCCCACCGCCGTACGACGGTTGCTGCTCGCCGTCGCGGCGGGCGGGACGCTGCCGGTGAGCATGCTCGGCGCGCTTGTCGACAGGGAACCGGCGGCGGTGGACGACCTGATCGCCACGACCAGGGCGGCCGGGCTGCTCGGCGCCGACGGCCGGCTGACGCCGATCGTGCGACGGGCCGTCACGACGCTCAGCCCCACCACCGAGCGAACTGCGGTCTGGCGTCGGCTCACCGAGCTGCAACTCGCCCGGGGTGGTGCGGTGCTGCCGCTGGTCCGCTCCCTGCTCGCGGTGGGCGCGCTCGGCGACTGCCCGGTCACGACCCTGACCGCCGCGGCCACCGAGGCTCTGGCCGACGAGCCGGCCTTCGCCGCCGAACTGTTCGCGGCCGCCACGGCGGCTGGCCGGCCGGCCGGCGCCGAGCAGGCGCTCGCCGCCGCGCTCGCCGGCAACCTCGACGACGCCCTCCGACTGGCCGACCGACTGCTGGCCACTGCCGCCCCACCCGACCGTCGCGAGGCGGCAGTGGTGGCCGCTACCGCCCTGGCGCACCGTGGTCACGTCGGGCGCAGCGTGGAGCTGTACCGGTGGGCGGGCACCGCCTCGGCGACGGCCTTCGCCACCGTCGGCGGGATCGCCACCGGTGACCTGGGCGTCGCGGCCGAGCCACCGACGGGTGACCCCACCGGTGAGCCCCCGACCATGCACGCCAGCGCCGCCCGCCTGATGGCCACCGGGGTACGCGACAGCGTGTCCGGCCCGCC
>NZ_JBSFBM010000498.1:0-3592 GCF_053592955.1 Micromonospora sp. NPDC002411
CGTCCGGGGTCTGGGCTACAAGTTCGAGCCGTGATCGGCGTACGCGAAGGGGGTCTGCGCTCGGCGCAGGCCCCCTTCGGCGTGTGCGCGCTTACTCAGCAGGCCGGTTTCGAGAGCTGAAGGGCTGTGGGGTGGGGGACGGGCGTCTGTCGGTGCTCCTTTGGAGCTGATGTCACAGACGAATCACCGGCGGACGTCGGAGAGCCGACGCCGGTGGAGCCGGCGTCCGTGGAGCCGACGTCATCGAGCCAAGTTCGTAGTGGGGGATACAAGCCCACCGCTCCGGCCAGCACCCGCTGCCGCACACCCAACCTGCCGAAATCCCCCAGCCAACGACCAGCACCGCCTTGATCCACACCGGTTCGCCGATATCGCGGTATCCGAGCGCTCGGGATACCCCGATATCGGCGAAACGGAGTGGATCAACCCGCAAGCGCGGCAGGGCGCGGTTCACACGCCCCAGAGCGCCGCGCCACGTGTGCGGTTCGCCCTGATTGGTCCCGCTGAATTTGAGCGCCCATGCCTCGACTCGATGCCACCCCAACCCGGCCCGCGGGACCATCCATCGTCCGATGTCATAAACGATTCAGCTCCAAAGGCGTCCCGTCAGACGTGCCCGGCTCCTCCGTGGCTGTTCTGGCGTCGCTCACCAGGCAGGTGGCAGTGTCGCAGCCACCATGGTTGCTACCGGGCCCGCTAGATCTCGTCGGCGGGGTGCGGGGCGACCATGCCCTGCCGCGTCCGGGCCGCGCACAGCTCGGCCAGCCGCTCGTACGCGGCAGCGCCGATCAGCGCGGTCAATTCCGGCCCGTACGACAGGTACATCGGCTCGGCGCCGACGTGCGCGTCCGTCGAAGAGGTGCACCACCAGTCCAGGTCGTGCCCGCCGGCTCCCCAACCACGCCGGTCGAACTCGGACAGGGTCGAGACCAGGACCTTGGAGTTGTCCGGCCGCTTGACCCAGTCCTGATCTCGGCGGATGGGCAGTTGCCAGCAGACGTCCGGCTTGTATTCCAGCGGGTGGACCCCGTCGCGCAACGCCTGAGCGTGCAGGGCGCAGCCACCGCCACCGACGAAGTCGGCGTCGTTGAGGAACACGCACGGACCCTCGGTGCCCTGGGTGGCGGTGCGGCGGGCCGGGGTCTTGCCGTCGATGGTGTCCTCGTCGGTCCAGTTCTTGAACCCGCGCTGAAAGTGCTGCCAGGTCGACGGGGTGAGCCGCTTGACGGCGTTGCGGACGCGCTTCTCGTCGTCGGAGTCGGTGAAGAACGCCCCGTGCGAGCAGCAGCCGTCGGCGGCGCGGCCGGCGATGATGCCGTGGCAGCCCTTGCCGAAGATGCAGGTCCAGCGGGACAGCAGCCAGGTCAGGTCGGCCCGGATCAGGTGCGTCTCGTCAGCCGGGTCGGCGAACTCGATCCACTCCCGGGGGAAGTCCAGTGGCACCTCGCGGCTACGGGGATCGCCCGGGTCGTCCACCAGCACACGGAGCTCCATCGTCACCCGGCCCAGCGTACGCGGGGTGCGGTCGGCAGGCCGGCGAGCCGCGCAAACGTGTTGCGCCTAGGGTCTTCATCATGCGACTGGGTGTCCTCGACGTCGGATCCAACACGGTGCACCTCCTCGTGGTGGACGCACACCACGGCGCGCACCCGTGGCCTGCGCACTCGGAGAAGGTGGTGCTCCGGCTGGCCGAGCAGATCGGCCCCGACGGCGCGCTGACCGAGGCGGGCGCGGACGGCCTGGTCAAGGCCGTCGGCATGGCCAAGGCGGCGTCCGCCGGGTTGGAGGCCGACGACCTGATCGCGTTCGCCACGTCCGCGGTGCGTGACGCCACGAACGCGGCCGACGTGCTGGCCCGGGTCCGCGACGAGACCGGCGTACGCCTGGCGGTGCTCTCCGGGGCGGACGAGGCGCGCATGACGTTCCTGGCTGTCCGGCGATGGTTCGGCTGGTCGGCGGGGCGGCTGCTGGTGCTGGACATCGGCGGTGGCTCCCTGGAGATCGCGGCCGGGATCGACGAGGACCCGGACGTCGCGATCTCGCTGCCGCTCGGTGCCGGCCGGCTGACCCGGGAGCGGCTGCGGGTCGACCCGGCCAGCGCGGCGCCGCCGTCGGCGGAGGCCGTCGAGAAGCTCCGGGAGTACGTCGAGGGTCGGCTGGACAAGGTGGCCGACCAGATCACCCAGGTCGGCTGGGACCGGGCGGTGGCCACCTCGAAGACGTTCCGCACCCTGGCCCGGCTGGCCGGGGCGGCGCCGTCCGGTGCCGGACTGTGGGTGCGGCGCAGCCTGACCCGCGCCGGGTTGCGGCAGGTGATCGGGTTCATCCGGCACATCCCACCGGCTCAGCTCATGGAGTTGGAGGGGGTCAGCGCCGGTCGGGCCCACCAGTTGCTGGCCGGCGCGGTGGTCGCCGAGGCGGTGATGCGCCGGCTGGACATGGACTCGCTGGACATCTGCCCGTGGGCCCTGCGTGAGGGGGTCATCCTCCGCCGGCTCGATCAACTCGAACCGATCTGATCGGAGATCCGGTTTCGGGTGGTTTGCCGGCTCTCGTCACGATGTCCTGAGCACCACCGGGCTACGCTGGCTGATGTGACTTCCCGCGTTCCCGTGCTCCTGTCCAGCTCGTCGGTCTTTCCCGAGCCGACCGCGGCGGCGTTCCAACTGGCTGCGGCACTCGGGTACGACGGCGTCGAGGTGATGGTCTGGACCGACGTGGTCAGCCAGGACGCGGGCGCGTTGCGCGGCCTGTCGGAGCACTACGGTGTGCCGGTGCTCTCGGTGCACGCGCCCTGCCTGCTGGTTACCCAGCGGGTGTGGAGTCCGGACCCGTGGGAGCGGCTGCGCAAGGCCGCCGAGCTGGCCGAGACGTTGGAAGCGCCGACCGTCGTGGTGCACCCTCCGTTCACCTGGCAGCGGGACTACGCCCGCAACTTCGCCGAGGGGTTGGCCACCGTCGGGGACCGGTTCCCCGGGCTGCGGTTCGCCGTGGAGAACATGTACCCGGTGCGGATGGCGGGGCGGCAGTTCGTCCCGTACGTCCCCGGATGGGATCCCACCGACACCGGCTACCCGGCGTACACCCTGGATCTTTCGCACTGCGCGGCCTCGCACAGCGACCCCCTGGAGATGGCCGACCGGATGGGCGCCGGGCTGGCGCACGTACATCTCGGTGACGGCACCGGCGGGGGACGCGACGAGCACCTGGTGCCCGGTCGCGGCACCCAGCCCTGCGGTGAGCTGCTCTCCTCACTGGCCGGACGGGGCTTCACCGGGGCGGTGGCGGTGGAGGTCGCCACCCGGGGCGCGAAGAGCCGCGCGGTGCGCGAGGCGGACCTGCGTGCCGCGTTGGAGTTCGCCCGCCAACACCTGACCGCGTCGTCCCCGGTCGACGCCTGACCCGTCCGCCCGCGAAGGGGCGGCTACGGCGTCAGCTGACCGGCGAGAGCGAGTCGACGCCGCCGGTCGGCTGCGGCGCGACAGTCACCTGCTCACCGACTGCCGCCCGCTTGCGGGCCCGGTGCGCGGCCACGCTGCTCGGCGTGGTCGCGTTGATCGTGTTCGTCCTGGTCGAGCTGCGGGTGAGCGAG
>NZ_JBSFBM010000499.1:0-3553 GCF_053592955.1 Micromonospora sp. NPDC002411
CGGATACAACACCGGTATCCGGACGAAACCGCGCCTTGCCGGATCGCCGCCCGGACTCCGCCTCGGCTCGACCGCCCTTATGAAACAGGCCCTAGCCCGAACAGGTCAGGTCGCGGACCGGGGCGCGGGGACGTGCGGGGCGACTCCGCGCAGGTGCGTCAGGACGACCGGATCGATCCGGCCCGGCACCAACCGCTCCTCCAGGTTCTCCAGCCCCGCCCAGGAGGTCAACGCCGCCTCGGGCCCATCGTCGGTCACCGGATGGCCCAGCGCCCTGAGCAACGCCGCCACCTCCTCGGCGACCGCGCCGGTCAGGTCGAGCAGGGTGGCCGGGTCCGGCCGACCGAACAGCATGGTGTGGACGGCGAGCAGCCGGCTCAGCTCGGCGATCGGGTCCGGGTGATCGTCCACGCGAAGGTCGACCAGCACGTCGCTGGTGCCGCCGTACCCGCCGCCACGCTCGACCACCAGCAACCCGGCGCTCTGCCGACCCCGTCGGTCACCGCCGGCCTCGTCGCCGGCCCGCAGCGCGGCGACCAGCCGCTCGGCGAACGGCAACGCCGCACCCGCCAGCCACGCCTCGCCGAGGGCGTCGACGACCTCCGGGCCGGTGAGTACGTTGCCCTGTGCGGCCCAACCGTCGCCGGTCCGCCCGCCGGCCCACGGGAGGCAGGCCGGCCCGGTCCAGCTGGCACCCGGACCGCTGGCCCCCACGACGCCGAGCTGGCGGTGCTCCCGCTCCGGGTCGGCGGCGACCAGCCCGGCCACGACATCGGTCGCCGCCACGCCGGTGCGCAGCAGGGCGAGGCCCTGCGGACGGTAGGCGAGGTTGGCGTGCGCCTGGGTGGCCAGCGCGCCCACCTCGGCGGCGGCGGCCGGCACCACCGCCCCGGCGGCGAGGAACTTGCTGGCGACGGCGACGCCGTGCAGACGGCCGTCGGCGGAGCGGGCGACGATGGAGAAGGTCACCGGCCGAGATTAACCGGTCGCGCCGGCAGCGAATCGACGTGCGTGGTCGTATCAGAACGGGGGTGCGGCCGGCTCCGGTGGGGCGCCGTGGGCCCGGCGGGCGTCGGCGACGACGACAGCGGCCAGCACGAGCGCCCCGACCGCTGTCGCGACCACACCCGGCAGGAACAACAGCGGCACCGCCGACACCGCCAGCGTCAGCAGGGCGATCCAGCGCGACGGCGAGACCCGCGCGAACACCTCGTACTCGAGGCGGGAACGACCGGCCAGGAACAGCGCCGGACCGCCGAGCACCAGGGCCAACCACGGCCCCGGGATCCGTTCCAGTGGATGCTCGATGATCAGCTCGTATCCGACCGCTGTGGCGGCGAGCCCGACCACCATCACCAGGTGGGTGTCGGCCGCCGACCGACCGATGGTCGCGGGGTGCCGGGCCTTCGTCACCGCCTCGCCCAGGATCCGCCCGGCCCGCTGGACGTAGATCCGCCACAGCATGATCGACGTGGCCAGCGCGAGCGCGAACGCCCAGGCGTGCCCCGTCTTGTACGGTCCCCTGCTGTACGCGAAACCGGCCACCAGGATCGTCTCGCCCAGGGCGACGAGGAAGAACTGCTGGTACCGCTCGGCCAGGTGCTCACCGGCGATCTCCCACTTGGAGATCGTCGAACGGCCCAGCCCCGGCACCGGCCAGCCACAGCGGGCGGCCAGGTACTCGATCACCAGCGCCGTCGTCCAGAACACCACCTGCATGTTGGTGCTCAACATCGCGCCGCTGATCCAGAACACCCCGCTGACGGCGAACACCACCGCCATGCGCACCTTCAACCGGCGGTACGGGTGCGGACCCAGCGCGATCGAGAGGATCACCGGTCGGGTCACCTGCGCGACCACGTACGCCACCGCGAACATCAACGCGGTGTCGCTGAACGCCCGGGGGATCGCCACCCCCATCACCATGCTGCACACCAACGCGGTGATCACCACGGTCTGCAGGGGCACCTTGTACGGGTCGTACCGGCTGGTCGTCCACGCGGTGCCCTGCCAGATCGCCCAGAGCGCGAGCAGCAGCAGTAGGGTCTTGCCGCTGCCGGTGACAGTGCCCCAACCGTGCTCCCGGCCCGGTTCCTGGGTCAGGTCCTCGAACGCGCGGGCCGAGATCCGGGTGAGCGCGAAGACGTACACCAGGTCGAAGAAGAGTTCGAGGAAGGTGGCCCGGCCGGGAGCGGTCGCCGCAGGGACCGGCTCCAGGCGTCCCGCTGCCCTGGAACCCATGGTCAGCGGCCTGCGCCGTCGGTCCGGTCCACCTGGCAGTCGTAGCACCCCCGATGGCACGCGCCGCCGGAAACCGGCGATTCTGCCCAGTACGGGGATCTTGCTCGCGTGCCCCGTCAACGGGCACGATCGATCGGTGACGAATCGATGGGGCATGACGGTGCCGCTGGGCGGCATCCCGCTGGCCGACCACGAGGCGGTCTACGCGACGCTCGACCGGGCCGGGTTCACCGACGTCTGGTCGTCCGAGGTCGCCGGGACCGACGCGTTCACCCCGCTGGCCCTCGCCGCCGCCTGGCAACCCCGGCTACGGCTCGGCACCGCGATCACGCCGGTCTTCACCCGGGGCCCCGGGCTGCTGGCGATGAGCGCGGCGGCGCTGGCCGAGGCCGCGCCGGGCCGGTTCTCGCTCGGCATCGGGGCGTCCTCGCCCGTGCTGGTCCGGGACTGGAACGCGGTCCGGTTCGACGAGCCGTTCCGGCGGACCCGTGACGTCCTGCGTTTCCTGCGCGCCGCGCTGCGTGGCGAGACCGTCGACGAGGTGTACGACACCTTCACCGTGCGACGGTTCACGCTGGAACGACCACCGGCGGTGCCGCCACCGATCCTGCTCGCCGCACTGCGCCCGGGAATGCTCCGACTCGCCGGCGCGGAGGCCGACGGGGTCATCCTCAACTGGCTCAGCGCCGACGACGTGCCGCGTGCCCTCGCCGAGTTGGGCGAGCGACGCCCCGGCTTCGAGGTCGCCGCCCGGATCTTCGTGTGCCCCACCGAGGACGCCGCGTACGCCCGGACTCTGGGCCGGCGGCTCATCACCAGCTACCTGACCGTCCCCGCGTACGCCGAGTTCCACCGCTGGCTCGGCCGGGACGAGACGCTCGCGCCGATGTGGGAGGCCTGGGCCGCCGGTGACCGGCGCGGGGCCAGCGCGGCGGTGCCGGACGACGTGGTCGACGCCCTGGTGCTGCACGGCTCGCCGGAGCGGTGCCGCGCCCAGGTGCGCCGCTACGCCGACGCCGGTGTGGACGTGCCGGTCTTCGCGCTGCTGCCCACCCCCGAGGTGACCGCCGGCGGTGCGACCGCGCTGACCACCCTCATCGCCCAGTTGGGTGTCGACCCGGTAGGAGCCTCCGCGTGAACCTCACCGACCGGATCGTGGTGGTCACCGGCGGGGCCGGCGGCATCGGAGCCGCACTGTCGCGCCGCTTCGCCGCCGAGCCAGCTTCGGTCACTTCCTGACCGGCAAGTTCCTGGAGATCTTCCAGTCGGTGGGTCTCAACAACGCCGGTGTCGTGCTGGTGGGCACGCACGC
>NZ_JBSFBM010000500.1:0-3540 GCF_053592955.1 Micromonospora sp. NPDC002411
GGTACGGCTGGCTGATGCTGCCCACGCTGCGTGAGGCGGTGAAGCAGGGCGGTGAGGGGCTGGTGCTGGCGCCGTGGTGGTCGCCGACCTGGACGCCGACGCGGCGGACGCGGTGGCCGAGGGCATCGGCCCGGTCGCGCACCCCATAGCCCTCGACGTCACCGACGAGGACCAGGTCCGCGAGCTGGTCGCCGACACCGAGGAGCGGTACGGCCGGATCGACCTGTTCTGCGCCAACGCGGGCGTGACCACCGGTGGGGGAGTGGAGGTCGACGACGCCGGTTGGGACCGGGCCTGGCGCGTCAACGTGCTCGCCCACGTCTACTCGGCCCGTGCGGTGCTGCCCGGGATGCTCGCCCGGGGCGGCGGGCACCTGCTGCACACCTGCTCGGCGGCGGGTGTGCTCACGGCGGTGGGCGACGCCGCGTACACCGCGACGAAGCACGCCTCGGTGGGCTTCGCGGAGTGGCTGGCCATCACCTACCGGGACCGGGGCATCCGGGTCAGCGCCCTCTGCCCGCAGGGCGTGGACACCCCGATGCTCGCCGACGGGATCGCCGAGGGTCACCTCGGCGCCCGCGTGATCACCGCATCCGGTGCGGTGCTCACCCCGGACCAGGTCGCCGACGCGGCCATCGCCGGGTTGGCCGAGGAACGTTTCCTGATCCTGCCGCACCCGGAGGTCGCCGACTACGCCCGCCGCCGCGCCGAGGACCCGGACGGCTGGCAGGCCGGCATGCGCAAACTCATCCGTCGCCTCACCGCCTGACCGCCTAGCCGCCTGGCCGAGCTTCGGTCCGGCTCGACACGGCGACCACAGGTCGAGCCGGACCCTGCCGCACCTCGTCACCGGTCGCCCTAGGCTGGCCGCTTCAGCCGCTCCAGCCGGGCCAGACCGGCCCAACCCCGCTCGCGGAGCAGGTCCAGCAACCGTTGCAACCGCGGGTCGGCCTCGACCGCGAGCGCGTCCAGAAGCTCGAACGGCAGGTCGTCCTGCCCCACCTCGCCCAGGTCGATCTCGCCGGAGGCGTACGCCTGTTCGGCCAGGCCGGCGATGAGGTCGGCGGCCTCCTCCAGCCGCGCAGTGTCGCTGGCGTCGCTGTCGAAGATCCCGGCGAGGATCCGGTGCAGCTGGACGACTCTCGGGTCGTCGAGCTGCGCGATCTTGCCGGGCATCCACTCTCGGACGTGGTCGGGCCAGCGAGCCGCCATCAGGATCCAGCCGTCACGCTCGCCCTGCACCACCCGCTCCGAGGCCCCGATCTCTCTCAGCCGATCGAGATAGGTGATCACCTCCGGTGGGAGCGCCAAACGGTCCCCAGCAGCGAGCCGTGCTATCTGCTGACGGCTGGCCTCCAGTCGCGCTATCTCGTCCCGCAGGTGCCTGTCGATCCCATCCACGGCGTCGGCGAATGTCGACGTGTCGGCGTCGAGCAGCCGACCGATCTGAGACAGCGGCACACCGGCATTGGCGAGAATGCGAATCCTGATCAGCGACACCACTGCCGCCGTCCCGTACCGCCGGTAGCCCGACTCGTCCCGGTCCGGCTCGGGCAGGAGCCCGACCTGGTGGTAGTGCCGCACGGTGCGCACCGTGACGCCCACGTACGCCGCCAGTTGACTGATCGTCAGCATCCTCTGATCCTGCCCTCGCCCAACCGGTTCCGGTCCACACCGGTCAGGAGATCCTGCGGCGGTAGGTGATGACGGCGAACACGTAGGCGACGACGAGGATGCCGACACACCAGGCGAAGGCCGTCCAGATGTCCGTGCTGACCGGCTGCTCGGTGAACAGGTCCCGGATCGTGTTGACGATGGAGGTCACCGGCTGGTGCTCGGCGAATGCGCGTACCGGGCCGGGCATGCTGTCGGTGGGTACGAAGGCCGAGCTGACGAACGGCAGGAAGACCAGCGGATAGGAGAACGCGCCCGCGCCGTCCACGGTCTTCGCTGTGAGGCCGGGGATCACCGCGATCCAGGTCAGCGCCACCGTGAACAGGAGCAGGATGCCGGCGACCGCGAGCCAGGCCAGCACCCCGGCGCCCGAGCGGAAGCCCATGACGAGCGCGACGCCGACGACGACCACCAGCGAGACCACGTTGGCGACCAGCGAGGTCAGCACGTGCGCCCACAGCACCGAGGAGCGTGCGATCGGCATGGACTGGAAGCGTTCGAAGATGCCGCCCTGCAGGTCCAGGAAGAGCCGGAACGCCGTGTAGGAGATGCCCGAGGCGATCGTGATGAGCAGGATGCCGGGCAGCAGGTAGTTGAGGTACGAGTCGGCCCCCGTCTCGATCGCCCCGCCGAGGACGTAGACGAACAGCAGCATGAACGCGATCGGCATGACCGCGGTGGTGATGATGGTGTCCGGGCTGCGGATGATGTGTCGGAGTGAACGGCCCAGAAGGACAGCGGTGTCGCCGAAGAAATGTCTGTTCATCGTTGTTCCTTGTCTGCGGTCGCGCCGACGAGGGTGAGGAAGATTTCCTCAAGCGTCGGCTGCTTCTCGACGTACTCGACCTCGGCGGGTGGGAGGAGCTGCTTCAGCTCGGCGAGGGTGCCGTCGACGATGATCTGACCCTGGTGGAGGATCGCGATCCGGTCGGCGAGCTGCTCCGCCTCGTCGAGGTACTGGGTGGTGAGCAGCACCGTGGTGCCGCCCTGGGCGAGGTCCTTGACGGCCTGCCACACCTCGATGCGCGCCTCCGGGTCCAGCCCGGCCGTCGGCTCGTCGAGGAAGATGACCGGCGGGTGCCCGATGAGGCTCATCGCGATGTCGAGACGGCGGCGCATGCCACCGGAGTAGGTAGCCACCCTCCGGTTGCCCGCCTCGGTCAGCGAGAAGCGTCGTAGCAGGTCGTCCGCGATCACGCCCGGGTTCCTGAGGTGCCGCAGCCGGGCGACCATGACGAGGTTCTCCCGCCCGCTGAGGACCGGGTCGACTGCCGCGAACTGACCGGTGAGACTGATCGACTCGCGTACCTCGGCGGCGTGGGTCACGACGTCGAAGCCGTTGACCCGGGCGGTGCCGGCGTCGGCCCTCAGCAGCGTCGCCAGGATCTTCACTACCGTGGTCTTGCCCGCTCCGTTCGAGCCGAGCAGGGCGACGATGCTGCCCCGCGCCACGACGAGGTCCACACCGCGCAACACGCGCAGCTCCTTGTACGACTTCTCCATCCCATGCACCTGGATTGCGGGCCCCGGGACCTGTCTGGTTGTCGGCGGAATGCTCATGGCCGCCAGCATGGAGGGTTGACGCAGCGTCAAGGTCAAGCCTGTCGAGCGCCTCATCGGCCATCCCCCGACGGCGGGAGCGAAACCCCCGACGTCGGGGAGGAGTGGCGCGTCGTCGGCGCAGAGCATTGATCCATGCATGTGGGTGTGTGGTCGCCAGCCTCCGGTCGTACCCGTCGATCCACCAACCGGGACGCGGCCCGAGCGTGGGTGCAACGGTTCAACCCGATGGGCGACGAGGGCCCGACCCGCGACGCGATGACGCAGAAGGTGCGCTCCGCCGCCGAGCGCTACAACCGCAAGTTC
>NZ_JBSFBM010000501.1:0-3535 GCF_053592955.1 Micromonospora sp. NPDC002411
GGTCCGGTAGTCGTACATCAGGTCCAGTTGGCGCTCGATCACCCCCGGGCGGCTGAGGAACGCGTGCTCGTCGACCCACAGGTCGGGGTCGTACCGCTCGGGGTCCGGGTCGTCGCCGACGTGGCGGGTGCGGATCGCCGCCAGCGAGAGGATGTTCTCCCGGACAGCCGTCTCGTGCCCGGCGCGGTCCTGCCAGTACGCCCGCCGGGTCGCCCAGAGCGGCCCCAGGCCCGTGTCGTGGGCCACCGCGTTCTGCACGACGAGTCCGCGCAGCCGCCCCGGATCGGCGCGGGCCATCCGGAACCCCACCGGCCCGCCGTAGTCCTGCACGTAGAGCAGGTAGTCCTCGGCGCCGACGGCGGCGGCGAAACCAGCCATCGTGTCGGCGATCCGGTCGAACGTGTACGGGAAGCTCTCCGGAGCCGGGGTGTCGCTGTGCCCGAAACCCGGGTAGTCCGGTGCGATCAACCGGAACTGGTCGGCGAGCCGGTCGAGCAGCGGCTCGAACATCCGCGACGACGACGGGAACCCGTGCAGGAGCAGCAGCACCGGCGCGTCCGGCGCGCCCGCCTCCCGATAGAAGACGGAGAGCCCATCGACGACGACGCTGCGGTAGCGCGTGTGTGAGCCCATGCCGACCGTCCCCTCGTCGCGCCTGCTCGCACCATAACGAGGGTCGGGCGCGCCCGACCGGCGTTCGACCGGACGGGACGCGCCCTTGCTCAGCGGCGCGGCGTGACCGTGGCCAGCAACTCGGGCAGCCGGCGGTCCAACACGTCGCCGGCCAGGTAAGCGCCCAGCAGCGCCGCGCCCAACCCGTACGCCGCGCCGACCGGCAGGGCCAGCCAGAGCCAGGCGCCTCCGAGTAGCGCGGCGGCCACCACCATCGGCACCGCCGCGACCGCCGACACGAGCATGGTCACCAGGGTGAGAAGCCCCTTCGTGAGGCCCGCACCGCTGTTCATCGCGAACGGGTTGCTCGTCTCCGGCAGCGAGTACGCCCCGAGCACCGAGACGAAACTGTTCACCGCCAGCCCGGCACCGTAGGTGGCGACCAGGCTGCCGAGGGTGAGCCCGATCCAACCCGGTCGACTGAGCAGCACCGACAGCACCACCGACACGAACGCCAGCATCGGCAGCACGTACAGCGAGAAGGCAGTCATCCGCGCCCGGAGCTCCACCCGACCGGGCACCCCGGCCACCACGTTCGCGGCGTACGCGCTGCCGTCGAAGCCGAACTGGTTGGCCAGGGTGGCGGCGGCGAGCACACCCACGAGAACCATGGAGATGGTGACCACTACCGGTGAGCTGTCGTTGGCAGCCGCCGTCAGCCCTCCGCTCTCCATGGCCGCGAAGTCCCCGCCCGTGACGTTGACGAACACGGGTACGAAGATGCCGACCACAGCGATCGTGATCAGGTTGGCCCGGCGGCGCGCGTCCCGCCACCAGTACCGGGCCTCCCGGGCGACCAGCGCGCCGAACCGGTCCCGGCGGGCCCAGCCGGTGACCCGGGGGAACAGTTGGGCGACGGCGCCACCGGCCACCCCGCTCCGCGCGGGGGCCTTACCGGCGCTCGCCGCGCCCACCATGGCCGACTCGAGCGACCGGGACCACCAGGCCAGCAGGGCGCCGAGCGCCACCACCGTGATCAGCAGTTTCACCGGTGCCGCCCACACCCGTCCCTGGGCCACGTCGATGCCGGCCGTCCACGGTGCGCCGAGCGGCGTCCAGCCGATCACGGTCGCCGCGCCGGTCAGTCGGGTCCAGTCCGTCTCCCGCAGTGCGGCGAGACCGAAGATCTGCAACGGGCCGAGAAGTGCGGCGACCACCGCCAGCAGCACGGCCGCCAGGTCCCGGACTCGCCGGGACCGCAGCATGGTGGCGAAGGCGCTGGTCACCGCCCGGCTGGCCGCCACGCAGAGCAGCAACCCCGCGACCACACCGACCACGGCCACCAACCCCGCCGACCAGCCGCCCAGCGACCAGGAGGTGAGCACCAGTCCGAACGTCGCGATCAGCACCGCCAACACCGGAACGCTGATCAGAGCCGCCGCGAACAGGCCGGTCACCAACGTGCGGCGGGACAACGGCAGCAGCGCGAACCGAGCCGGGTCCAGTGTCTCGTCCACACCGAAGAAGACCAGTGGCAGGATCAGCCAGCCGACCACCAGCAGGCCCCCGCCCGCCGCCCCGACCAGCACCGCGTACTGGCCGTCGCCGGTCAGGCCGGGCAGGGCGAAGAGGAAGAAGCCACTGACGGCGAACCAGAGCCCGAGCAGCGCGCCACCGATGAACAGTGCGATCCGCCAGCCCTGACCCCGGAAGTTGTTGCCCATCACCCGCAGCTTCAGCCGCACGAAGTGCCGAGCGGAGACCGTGCGTACGGGCGCGGTGGGCCCGGCGTCCGTGCTCACCGCGACAGCCACGACAGCTCCTCGCCCGTCGCAGTGCGCCCGCCGACCACCTCGACGAACACCTGCTCCAGCGAGCGGTCACCACGGACCTCGCCGATCGTCCCTACCCGCTTGATCGTGCCGCCGGCCAGGATCGCCACGTGCGAGCAGAGCCGCTCGACGACCTCCATCACGTGACTGGAGAAGACCACGGTGCCGCCGCCGGCCGCGTACCTGCTGAGGATGTCGCGGATCAGCGCGGCGGAGACCGGGTCGACCGCCTCGAACGGCTCGTCCAGCACCAGCACCCGCGGGCCGTGCAGCAGCGCGCAGGCCAGGCCGATCTTCTTCTTCATGCCCGCTGAGTAGTCCACCACCAGCGTCCGACCGGCGTCGCCGAGCGCCAGTACGTCCAGCAGCTCCGCGGCCCGCTGGTCGACCACCGCCGGGTCCATCCCCCGCAACAACCCGTTGTACGCGAGCAGCTCCGCTCCGGTCAGCCGGTCGAACAGGCGTACCCCGTCGGGCATCACGCCCAACAGCTGCTTCGCGGCGACCGGGTCCTGCCAGACGTCCTGCCCGAGCACCCGGGCCGAGCCGGCGTCCGGCCGCAACAGGCCGACCGCCATCGACAGGGTGGTGGTCTTGCCGGCGCCGTTCGGGCCGAGCAGCCCGTAGAAGGAGCCAGCGGGGACGTCCAGGTCGACGCCGGCCACCGCGATCGTGCCGTCGAACCGCTTGGCCAGGCCACGCAGTGCGAGCGCGGGGTGCTCAACAGTCATGCGTCGACGCTATCCGGCGACTGCCAGTTCTGCGTCCGGCGGCGGGCGGACCGGGATCATCCTGAAGTCGTAGATCCCCGATCTGCCCTCGACGGCGGTTGATCCACTCCTCGTCGCCGATATCGGGGTATCAAGGCATCGGCATGCCACCACATCGCCGAACTGGAGTGGATCACGCGATCAGAGTCCTTGGTACGGGTGCTGGCGGGCGTTCTCGCGCTCCCACTCCATCACGGCACGCGTACGGTCCGGGTCCTCCGCGAGCAGCCGCCAGTACTGAGCCACCACCCGGCGGGCTTCCGGGAGGGGATAGTGGGCTTTGAGCACATCCCGCCAGAGATTCTGCAGGTCAACGCCCCC
>NZ_JBSFBM010000502.1:0-3525 GCF_053592955.1 Micromonospora sp. NPDC002411
CAGGGTGTGCTCGCGTCCACCACTGTGGTCACGGGTCTGGACATCCGCGCCTCGTGGCCGACCTTCGGTGCTGCCGGCACCAAGATCTCCTTCCTGTCGCACTACTTCGACGGTGCCAGCGACACCGAGGCCAGCAAGGCGCTGAAGGCGACTGTCAACACCATCGACCTGTTCCACCCGGACGGCTTCGCCGCCGCTCAGATGGTGGTCCGGGCGGCGCAGGAGGGCGGGGACGACGTCGACAAGATGGTCACCGCTCTGGAGGGCTGGAGCTTCGACGGGGTCAAGGGCAAGATGACCATCCGGGCCGCCGACCACGCGCTGCTCCAGCCGATGTTCCAGGCCAAGCTTGCCGGCAGCGGCACCGCGTTCACGGCCACCGCGCAGAAGAGCCTCACCGGTGACGAGACCGCGCCACCGGCCGTGGCCATGAAGGGCTGAACCATGCTCGCCACCCGCGGTCTGACCTGGCGGATCGGTGAGGTCGCCATCGTCGACAGCGTCTACCTCGACCTCGAGCCCGGGGAGTTCCTGGGCGTGATCGGGCCGAACGGCGCCGGCAAGACCTCACTGTTCAACCTGATCACCGGCCTGCGTCGGGCCACGGAGGGCCGGATCACCCTGGACGGGCAGGACATCGGGGCGCTTCCGCCGCACCGGCGTGCCCGCCTGGGGCTGGGCCGTACCTTCCAGGCGTCCTCGGTCTTCGGCTCGCTCAGCGTGCGGGAGAACGTCCGGCTCGCCGTGCAGGCGCACCGCGGGGGCTCGATGGCACTGTGGCGGCGGGCGGCGGCCGACCGGGAGGTGGCCGCCGCCGCCGACGCGGCGCTGGACCGGGTCGGCCTCGCCCACCGGGGTACGGCACTCGCCGGCACCCTGGCCCACGGCGAGAAGCGCAAGTTGGAGATCGCCCTGCTGCTCGCCGGTGAACCCCGGGTGATGCTGCTGGACGAACCGATGGCCGGGGTCAGCGCCGAGGACATCCCGGAACTGGTCGCCGTCATCAAGTCCCTGACCGGCGACAGCGGTCGGGCGGTGCTGATGGTCGAGCACCACATGGACGTCATCCTGGAGCTGGCCGACCGGATCGCCGTCATGCACCACGGCGCGCTGCTGGCCTGCGACACCCCGGAGACGGTGATGGCCAACCCCACAGTGCAAGAGGCCTACCTGGGGGAGTCGCTCTAATGGAACCCGTTCTCAGTGTGGAGGACCTGTCGGTCCGGATCTCCGGACTGCACATCCTCCAAGGCGTGTCCTTCACTGTCGCCCCGACCGGCGTGACGGTCCTGCTGGGCCGCAACGGCGTCGGCAAGACCACCACGCTGCGCGCCATCCTCGGGCTCACCCCGCCCGCCGGGGAGGTCCGCGGCACCATCCGGATGGGCGCGCAGAGTCTGCTGAGCCAGCCCACCCACCGGCTGGTCCGCGGTGGGCTCGGCTACGTGCCGGAGGACCGGGACGTGTTCGCCGGCCTCACCGTCGCCGAGAACCTCCGGCTCGCCGAACGGCGCGGCACCAGCCCGGCGTACGACAAGGTCTTCGCGCTCTTCCCGGAGCTGGACCGGCGCGGACGGCAACGGGCCGGCTCGCTCTCCGGCGGCCAACAGCAGATGCTCGCGATCGGTCGGGTGCTGCTCAACGACAACCGGCTGCTGCTGGTCGACGAGCCGACCAAGGGGCTGGCGCCGAAGGTGGTGACCGAGGTGGCGGAGGTGCTGGAACGGGTGGCGGAGTCGGTGCCGGTGCTGCTCGTCGAGCAGAACCTGGCGGTCGTACGCCGGCTGGCCCGCGACGCGGTCGTGTTGGCCGCCGGCAAGGTGGCCTGGACCGGTGACGCCCACGAGTTGCTGTTGGAGACCGCGTTGACGAAGTCGCTGCTGGGTGTCGGCTCGGCGGAGGTGAAACACTGATGGGCACCGTGATCCTGTTGGCGTTGACCGGGCTCGGCCTGGCGGCGCTGTACTTCCTCGTCGCCTCCGGCCTGTCCCTGGTCTTCGGCCTGGCCGACGTGCTCAACTTCGCGCACGGGCTGTTCCTCGGCGTCGGCGCGTACGGCACCTGGTGGGCGGCGGGCAACCTGCCGGGCGCGGGCCCCGACGGGTTCGGCTTCGTGTTGGCTGTCGCGTTCGGAGTGGCCGCCGGCACGCTGGTGGCGATCCTGGTCGAGCTGGTGCTGATCCGTCCGCTCTACTCCCGCACCATCGAGCAGGTGCTGGTCACCGTCGGCCTGTCGCTGGCCGGGGTGGCGCTGTTGCAGGCCACCTGGGGTGCGGACGCCCGTCCGTTCCCGCGCCCCGACTGGACCCGGCAGGTGACCGGGATCCTCGGCGCGCAGGTGCCGAACGGCGGCCTGCTGCTGATCATCGCGGCGGTGCTGGTGCTCGGCGCGATCCTGGCGTTCCTGCGCTGGACCCGGTACGGCCTGGTGATCCGGGCCGGGGTGGAGAACCGGGAGATGGTGACCGCGCTCGGCATCGACGTGCGCAAGGCGTTCACGCTCGTCTTCGCGATCGGCGGGGCGGCAGCGGCGCTCGCCGGGGCGCTGGGCGGTGTCTACTTCGGCACCGTCTCGCCCGGTCAGGGCAGCTCACTGCTGATCTTCGCGTTCATCGTGGTGGTGATCGGTGGGATGGGCTCGGTGGTCGGCTCCGCGTACGCGGCGGTCGTGGTCGGGCTGGTGCAGCAGTTCGTCAACTACTACGGCACGTCCGGGCTGGGCGACATCTGCGTGGTCGGGCTGCTGGCCGTGGTGCTGCTGCTGCGCCCGCAGGGCATCGCCGGAAAGGTGGCAACGGCATGACGGTGATCGACGCGCCTCCCGCGCAGGTGCCGGACGAACTGACCCCGCAGCGGGGGCGGTGGCACCGGGTCCGCCCGTTCCTGCCGCTCGTCGCGCTCGTCGTGCTGGCGATCCTGCCGTACTCGACGATCTCCCTGCCGGGGATCTTCGAGGGGCCGGTCAACTCGCCCGGCACCCTGCAGATCCTCGCCATCTGCCTGATCTTCGGCGGGCTGGCGGCCGGGTACGACCTGCTCTTCGGCCGGACCGGGATGCTCTCCTTCGGGCACGCGCTGTACTTCGCCGCCGGCGTCTACGGCACCGACATCCTCGTCACCCGGGCCGGGCTGCCGCTGTGGCAGGCAGCCCTGCTGACCGTCACCGGCGGCGCGATCCTCGCCGCGCTGCTCGGAGCGGTGGCCCTGCGGACCGTGGGCATCGCGTTCGCCATGGTCACGCTGGCCTTCGCGCAGGTCGGGGCGATCCTGGTGGCCCGGGACTTCGGCGGGCTCACCGGAGGCGAGGAGGGCCTGCCGCTGGACGTGTCCGGGTTGCCCGCCGGCCTGGTCGGGGTGACGAACACCGTCAACCTGTACTGGCTGGCACTGGCGTACCTGACGCTCGTGGTCTTCGTGGTGCACCGCGTCAGCGGGTCGCCGACCGGTCGGGTGCTCGCCGGTCTGCGTGACGACGAACGGCGGATCGGTGTACTCGGGTTGGACCCGTACCGCTACAAGCTGGTC
>NZ_JBSFBM010000503.1:0-3501 GCF_053592955.1 Micromonospora sp. NPDC002411
GGGGGGGGGGCCGGCCCCCCCCCCCCGCCCGACGCGGGGCGGAACTGACCGCCGCAGTGCCGTACCGTCGCCCGCGATGGCGGAATATGTGCTGCCCCGTCAGTGAGGTGGCAGCAGTGCGTCGACCAGCTCGCGCAGCGGCCCGACCAGGTCCTGTTCGGTGGCGGCGCTCAGCGGCTCCAACTGGATCGACGACGACCGCAGCACCGCGACGCCGATGCCGGCGGCGAGGGCCATCTGGGCGCGGAGGAGGATCTCCTCGCTGCCTGGTTCACCGGGACGCCACCCCCGGGCTGCCGCCAGTTGTTCGCTGGCCCGGCTGAGGACACCGCGCCGGATCTCGTCGGCCCGCGCGTCGCCGGACGAGCGCAACAGCAGGGTGAGCTGGCTGGACAGCCCCGCCGTGCCGAGGTCGGCGATGTGCCGGGCGATGGCTTCCGGGACCCGCTCGGCAGGCGTCTGACCGGCCGTCCGGTGCAGCTCGTCGCCCGCTGCCCGCAGGCACGCCTCGAACAGGCCCTCCTTCGACGAGAAGTAGCGGCTGATGAGCGCGACGTTGACCCCCGCGTCGTCGGCGATGTCCCGGACGGTCGTCGCCGCGTAGCCGTCGCGGGCGAAGCGCTGCCGAGCCGCGTCGAGCAGGAGCTGCCGGGTTTCGGTCGCATCCCGGCGGCGACGCGGGGCAGGTTCGCCAGCTGTGGCTGAGGGGACGGGTGGTTCTGCTGTCACGGCGCGTCCTTTCTCGCTCTCTGTGGCGGTGCGGCCGACACAATGTAAACATATGTTGACTTGTGGCTCGAAGCAAGGTCGTCGACCTTCGCCGGGGTGACGTAAACGACTGTTGACATGGCTCTGTGGCTGCGGATACTGGTAAGTCAGCAAACGTTTACATCTAGTTTCGGGAATCTCATGACCCACACCATCGCGGAGCCGACCCGCGTCGGCTCCGCGCCCAGCGCCGCTCCGCGTGCCAACAGCACCCTCCTGGTGCTGTATCTGTCGCTGGGTGGCCTGGCGTTCGCGGTGCTGCAGTCGCTGGTGGCGCCCGCGCTGTCGACCATCGGAAGGGACCTGGGCGTCTCGACCGGAGACGTCAGTTGGGTGCTCACGGCGTACCTGTTGGCCGCCTCGGTACTGACGCCCATCCTCGGCCGTCTCGGTGACATGGTCGGTAAGCGCCGGGTCCTCATCGGCGTCCTCGCCGCCCTCGCCGCGGGCACCCTGCTCGCCGCCCTGGCCCCCAACCTGACCGTGCTGATCGTCGCCCGGGCGCTACAGGGCGCCGCCGGCGCGATCCTGCCGCTGTCGATCGGCATCGTGCGCGACGAACTGCCCCGGGAGAAGGTCGGCGTCACCGTCGGCCTGCTGTCGGCGATCTTCGGTGTCGGCGCCGGCGTCGGCATCGTGGCCGCAGGCCCGATCGTGGAGCACCTGTCCTGGCACTGGCTCTTCTGGCTGCCGCTGGTCCTCGTCGTCGTCGCGCTGCTCGGGGCCATCTTCGGGATGCCCGAGTCGCGGGTGCGTACGCCCGGACGGCTCGACATGTTCGGCGCCGCCATCCTGTCGGTGTCGCTGGTCTCGCTGCTGCTGGCTGTGAGCAAGGGGCAGTCCTGGGGTTGGGGGGAACCGAAGACCGTCGGCCTGTTCCTGCTCGGCGTGGTCGCGTTGATCGTGTTCGTCCTGGTCGAGCTGCGGGTGAGCGAGCCGCTCATCGACATGCGCCTGATGAGGATTCGCGGTGTCTGGGCCACCGACCTCGTTGCCCTGATCCTCGGGTTCGCGATGTTCGGAACCTTCGTGCTCGTGCCGACCCTGCTCCAACTTCCCGCGGTCACCGGCTACGGCTTCGGCAAGACGGTGTCCCAGGCCGGCCTGTTCCTGCTGCCCACCGTCCTGATGATGGTGATCTTCGGGCCACTCGCCGGTCTGCTGGACCGTCGCTTCGGTCCCAAGGTCCCGATGTTCCTCGGCGCGGTCCTGGTCGTCGTCGCGTTCGTGCTGCCGGCACTCGCGCACGGCGCGACCTGGCAGGTGCTGCTCTCCGGAGTGCTCACCGGTGCCGGCATCGGCCTGGCGTTCGCGGCGATGTCCAACGCCATCATCGAGAGCGTCCCGGCCGGGCAGACCGGCGAGGCGAGCGGCGTCAACACCATCGCGCGAACCATCGGTAGCAGCATCGGCGCCGCGGTCGTCGCGGCCGTCATCACGTCGCACAGCACACCTCAGGGTCTGCCCACCGACGCGGCCTTCACCGCCGGCTTCTGGGTCTGCGCGGGCGTCGCCGTCCTGGCCGTCTTCGCGGCGCTCGCACTGCCCTCGGCGCGTCGCCGTCACCAGCAGGCCGTCGACGCGGGTGTCGAGGACCTCCCACCCGAGCCCGTCGAGGTGCACCTGCCGCACCGGCAGCGCTGAGAAGCGACACTGTGACGGCTCAGGCCGTGACCACCCACTGTGGCGGTCACGGCAACCTCAACCGCCTCACCGACCTGACTGCTGAGCTGCGCCGCCAGCTCAAGCCGCTGGGCCGGCAGGCGGAGGTGGCCCGCCGCGCCGCGGCCATCCAGGCCAACCTGCGCGATGCCCGACTCCGCCTGCTCGCCGACGACCTGGCCACCCTGCGCACCACCCTGGACCGGGAGATCGCCGACGAGACCGCGTTGCGGGAGCGGCGCGAACAGATCGAGGGCGAGCACGTCGAGGTGCAGGGCCGGCTCGGTGAGCTGGAGGCCGCGCTGGCCGAGGACGCGCCGTTGCTCGCCGCCGCACAGGACACCTGGTACAAGCTGTCGGCCCTGCAGGAGCGCTTCCGCTCGATCGAACAGCTGGCCCGGGAACGGCTGCGGCACCTCAGCGCCACCGGCGACGACGAGCGGCCCGGCCGCGACCCGGACCAGCTGGAAGCGGAGGCGGAGCGGGTCCGCGAGCAGGAGGAGGAGCTGCGCGCGGCGCTCACCGACGACCAGATCCGACTGGCCGAGGCCGTCGAGTACCGGCAGGAGCTGGAACGGCAGCTCGCCGCCGCCGAACGGGAACTGGTCGCCGCCGCCAAGGCCATCGCCGACCGGCGGGAGGGGATGGCCAAGCTGACCGGTCAGGTCAACTCGGCCCGCGCCCGCACCACCAGCTCCAGCGAGGAGATCGAACGACTCGCGGTCGCGCACGCCGACGCGCTGGGCCGCGCCGAGCAGGCACAGGCCGAGCTGGACGCGGTGGCGGCACAGTCCACCGAGGCCGACCGGGACAACGCGGACCTGGACGCCCGGCACGCCGAGGCGGTCGCCGCGCAGGAACGGGCGCAGGCGACCGTACGCTCACTGGCCGACTCGGAGCGGGCGGCGGAGAAGGACGCCGCGACCTGGAAGGCCCGTGAGGAGGCGCTGGCGCTGGGCCTGCGGCGCAAGGATGGCGCGGGAGCGTTGCTCGCCCGCGCGGACGACGTACCCGGCCTGCTCGGCAGCCTCGCCGGGCTGCTCACCGTCGCGCCGGGCCACGAGGCCGCGC
>NZ_JBSFBM010000504.1:0-3488 GCF_053592955.1 Micromonospora sp. NPDC002411
GGCCGAGAGGCGAGGCAACGGCCTGCAAAGCCGTGTACGCGGGTTCAAATCCCGTCCCCACCTCGGCAACAAGCACGGGCGATTGGCGCAGTGGGAGCGCGCTTCCTTGACACGGAAGAGGTCACTGGTTCAAACCCAGTATCGCCCACCACAGGAAACGGCTCGTCACTGAAAACCCGGTGACGAGCCGTTTCGCATGTGGCGCAAACAGTCAGTCCACGCTGAGCCGGTAGCCGATCCCGCGTACGGTCTGCACACCCACTGTGGCGTCGGCGCTGCGCAGCTTGCGCCGCAACCGCTTGACGGCCGAGTGCAGGACGGACGAGTCGCCGAGGTAGGCGCACCCCCAGACCGACTCGAAGAGCTTCTCGTACGTCCAGACTCCGACCGGCGTGCTGGCGAGTTGGGTGAGCAGACGGTGTTCGAGCCGGGTCAGGGCCAGCGGCTGCCCCTGCCACGTCACCAGGTGGTCGAGAGGGGCGATCTCCAGGTCGCCGAGGGTGATCCGGCCGGAGGTGGGGGTCGGGGCCGTCGCGAAAGCGGCGACGGCGGCCGCAGGGGTGGCGGCAACGGTGGGTTCGGTCGCAGGGCCGACGACCGGGGCCGGTCCGCCGATCGCGGGCGGACCGATCATCGCCTGCAACGCGGCGAGGTCGGTGCAGATCACCAGGGTGCCGAGCCCGTCCAGTCGCCGCACCATCCGTTCGCGTACCGACACGTCGGCCGTCACGCAGAACACGAGGGACACGCCATCGATCACTGTTGTACCTCCCCAGGTGCCAGTGAAAGACAACGCTGTCTGAACCCCATAGTCAATGGTTTCCGGCCGGTAGCCATCGTGATCGACTCGGATCCGCCGACGTCGGGCCTTCCCGGCGCGGTCGGCGCGTACGGCTCAGAACGTCAACACGCGGAACTCGCCCACCGGCCGGAAACCGAGGCGGCGGTAGACCGACTCACCGATCGGCGAGGAGGTGAGCGCGGCGGTGCGGGCACCCCGCTCACTGGCCAGGCGCAGTGCCGCCCTGGTCATCGCCGCGCCGATTCCCCTGCGCCGCTGCTCGGGCTGCGTACCCACGAAGTAGAGCGTGATCAGGCCGTGGCTGAGCCAGGCGACGGCGGTGCCGACGACACGGCCGTCGTCCAGCCGACCGGCCAGTCTGATCACCGTGCCGTCACCGGAGAACGCCTTCTCCCGCTCGATCGTCGCCGCCACGCCGTCCGTCGGGATCCCGGACACCCGGGCGTAGGCCCTGACGAACGCGGCGAGGTCGGTGGTCTCGGCGATGTGCAGGCCGGCCGGAGCCGGTTCGTCCGCCGCCTCGTCGATCACCGCTGTCATGATCGGCAGGCGGGCGAACTCGACGGCCCCGAGGGAGACCAGGCCGTCGGCCGTGCCGGGGTCGCTGTCCGGGCCGACCCACCACACCCGGGGTACGCCGTGCAGGCGCTGCCGGGCCTCCAGGAGCGCGTCCTGCGGTGTGCGCCCGGTCACGCGCAGCACGCCGTTGAGGGTCGGGTGCGGCACGTCGCTGCGGTAGGTCGCCAGGTCCGGACCTCCGACCGGGCCGATGTTCCAACCGAGCAGGTACGCCCGGTGCGCGGCCAGCACCGTGTCCAGGGACTCCATGATCTGGATCGTAACGCGGTGCCGGACACCCCCTCGACCAGCCAAAACGGCGGTGACCGGCAGTACTTTGTCGATCGTTCCAGATCGCGGGTAGCGTTCAGCCATGGCACGTACCCGTGAGTTCGACCTCGACGCCGCCGTCGACGCCGCCATGGACGTGTTCCGGAGCAAGGGCTACGAGGGCACCTCGATGCGCGACCTGTCGGAGGCGACCGGCCTGGGCAGCGGTTCGATCTACGCCGCGTTCGGCAGCAAGGACGGGCTCTACCTCGCGGTGCTGGACCTGTACCGGCAGCGGTACGCCGCGCCGATGGTCGATCTGCTGCGCTCCGGCAACGACGCGCGAGCGGTCATCCGGGAGGTGTTCGTCGGCACTGTGGACGACATCGCCGGCGACGGCCGGCACCTCTCCTGTCTCATCGTCGGCGCGTCGATGGAACGGGCCCACCAGGACGTACGGGTCGCCGATCGGCTCCGCTCGACCACCCAGTCCCTGGAAGCGGCGCTCTACGACCTGCTGGCCGAGGCGCAGTTGCGGGGCCAGATCACGTCCGACCGCAGCGCCACCGACCTGGCCGGCTTCCTGGTGACCAACCTTCAGGGCCTGCGGGTGATGGGTGCCATCAACCCGGACCGGGCGGCGCTGACGCGCTACGCCGAGGTCGCGCTCACCTGCCTGGACTGACCACCGGACACGGTGGTCGGCTGTTACCCGAATGAGGAGTCGAGCATGAGAGCGGTCGGACTGTTGCGCTACGGCGGGCCCGAGGTGCTGCGGGTGGTCGACCTTCCGACGCCGCACGCCGGCCCGGGGGAGGTCCGTGTCCGGGTACGCGCCGCGGCGGTCAACCCGGCGGACACCCAGATCCGGGCCGGTATGTTGCCGGTGCCACTGCGCGGCAGCGACCCGCTGCTGCCCGGTCACGACATCGCCGGCACCATCGACGAGGTGGGCTCCGGCACCAGTGGCGCACTCGCCCCGGGCGACCCGGTGATGGCCATGGTCAATCCGAGCCGGGAGGCCGGCGGCGGGTACGCCGAGTGGGTCGTGCTCCCGGAGGCCTGGGTGGTGCCCGCTCCGGCGGGCGTGTCACCCGCCGAGGCGGCCACTCTGCCGTTGAACGGATTGACCGCCCTGCACGCCCTGGATCAGTTGCGACTGGAGCCCGGCAGCACCCTCGCGGTGACCGGGGCGGCCGGTGCCGTCGGCGGCTATGCGGTTCAGCTCGCCAAGGCCGCCGGTCACCGGGTGCTGGCCGACGCGGCGCAGGGTGACGTCGACCTGGTCGCCGCGCTCGGCGCCGACGTGACGGTGATCCGAGGGCCGGGCGTCGCCGACCGCCTCCGGGAGCACGCCCCGGACGGGGTGGACGCCGCTGTCGACGCCGCGTTGCTCGGTGGCGCGCTGCTGCCCGCGGTGCGCGAGGGTGGTGCCGTCGCACTGCTGCGCGGCGGGCCCGACCCGGTGCTGCGGGCGCAGGCCGACCAGCGGAAGATCGACATGGTGTCGGCGTTCGTGTACGAGTACGAGGGGCGCCGCGACAAGCTCGACCCTCCTCGGCGACTCGCCGAGGAGGGTGCGCTGACCCTGCGGGTCGCCGGCCGGTTTCCGCCGCAGGAGGCGGCCCGCGCGCACCAGCTCCTGGAAGCCGGAGGGGTACGCGGCCGGTTGGTCATCGAGTTCTGATTCCGCCGCCGGCACCACCGGAGCGCGGTGGTCCACTCACCGGCTGCGACGCCTTCCCGGCGTCTGCTGCGGCGCGGTATTCGGCGTTCGCCCCGCCCATCTGGGCGTAGTCCGTTATCCCGAAAACCTCATCGCCTACCCGAGCGGTGGTCACCCCGTCACCGACCTCAT
>NZ_JBSFBM010000505.1:0-3417 GCF_053592955.1 Micromonospora sp. NPDC002411
GAGCACCTCGCCGACTGGATCGCCACCCGCGGCTACGCCACCAGCTAAACCACACAGCACACGAACGACGAAGGGCCGGACCCCACCACGGGGCCCGGCCCTTCGTCGTGTCTCAGTCGCTGGCCAGCACGGCCAGGATCTGCTCGCCGTATTTGGCGAGCTTGTTCTCGCCGACCCCGCTGACGCGGGACAGTTCGGCGAGCGTGCTCGGTGCGTCGTTGGCGATCTGGCGAAGAGTGGCGTCGTGGAAGATCACGTACGCCGGAACGCCCTGCTCCTTGGCGGTGGTCGCCCGCCAGCCGCGCAGGCGTTCGAAGACCGGCGCGGCGGTCGGGGTCAGCTCGGCGACGACGGTGGCCGAGCCGCGCGGCTTCGACGAGCGGCTCGACGTCGGCCTCTCCGGCTCGCGGCGCATCGTGACAGTACGGCGGCGGCCGAGCACGTCGGCGCTGGTGTCGGTCAGGGCGAGCGTGCCGTAGTCGCCCTCCACGGCGAGCAGCCCCTCGGCGAGCAGTTGCCGGACCACACCCCGCCACTCCGCCTCGCTCAGCTCGGAGCCGATGCCGAAGACGGTCAGCGAGTCGTGGCCGTGCTGGCTGATCTTGTCGTTGTGTTTGCCGAGCAGGATGTCGATGCAGTGCCCCGCGCCGAAGCGTTGGTTGCGCTCCCGGTCGAGGCGGAAGACCGTGGAGAGCAGCTTCTGGGCGGCGACGGTGCCGTCCCAGGACTCCGGCGGGTTGAGGCAGGTGTCGCAGTTGCCGCAGGCGGGCGTGGAGGTCTCGCCGAAGTATTCGAGCAGTTGGACGCGCCGGCAGCGCACCGTCTCGCAGAGGGCGAGCATCGCGTCCAGGTGGGCGGCGAGATTGCGGCGGTGGGCGAGGTCGCCGTCGGACGTCTCGATCATCTTGCGTTGCTGAACCACGTCCTGCAGCCCGTACGCGAGCCACGCGGTGGACGGCAGGCCGTCCCGTCCGGCGCGGCCGGTCTCCTGGTAGTAGCCCTCGACCGACTTGGGCAGGTCGAGGTGGGCGACGAAGCGTACGTCTGGCTTGTCGATGCCCATGCCGAAGGCGATCGTGGCCACCATCACCAGGCCGTCCTCCCGGAGGAAGCGTTGCTGGTTGGCGGCGCGCGTGGTGGCGTCCAGGCCCGCGTGGTACGGCAGTGCGGCGATCCCGTTGGCGACCAGGAACTCCGCCGTCTTGTCGACGGAGGCGCGGGACAGGCAGTAGACGATCCCGGCGTCGCCCGGGTGCTCGTCGCGCAGCAGTGCCAGCAGTTGCTTGCGGGGCTCCCGTTTGGGCACGATCCGGTACTGGATGTTGGGCCGGTCGAAGCTGGCCACGAAGTGGCGGGCGTCGTCGAGCTTGAGCCGGCTGGCGATCTCGGTGCGGGTGGCGCTGGTCGCGGTGGCGGTCAGCGCGATCCGTGGCACCTGCGGCCAGCGTTCGTGCAGCATCGACAGTGCCAGGTAGTCGGGGCGGAAGTCGTGCCCCCACTGGGACACGCAGTGCGCCTCGTCGATTGCGAACAGGGAGATGCGCCCCCGGTCCAGCAGGGCGAGCGTGGAGCGGACGCCGAGCGCCTCCGGGGCGAGGTAGAGCAGGTCCAACTCGCCGGCGACGAAGGCGGCCTCGACCCGCCGTCGGGCGTCCAGGCTCTGGGTCGAGTTAAGGAACCCGGCGCGGACGCCGACGGCGGTGAGCGCGTCGACCTGGTCCTGCATGAGGGCGATCAGTGGCGACACGACGACCGCGACGCCGTCGCGGACCAGGGCCGGGATCTGGTAGCACAGTGACTTGCCGCCACCGGTGGGCATCAACACCAGCGCGTCGCCGCCGTCGACCACGTGGTCGATCACGTCCTGCTGGAAGCCGCGGAAGGCGTCGTAGCCGAACACCCGGCGCAGCACCGGCAACGCGCCCTCGGTCCGCAGGTCGGTGGGGGAGGCCATCCGGGGAGTCTACGAGCCGACACCGACAGCGCCCGCCCGGCGCACCCGGGCGGTGGCTGTCACCGCCGGGCTGTCCGGCCTGGCCTGCGAAGATCGCGAAGAGCGCGCTCATGGTTACTGATCGTCATCGAGGGTGAGGGGTGGCAGGCCGTGGCGGGTGCGCGGACTCGACCCGGAAGCGGGATAGAGTCGCTGATTGACCAATCGCGGCCAACGGCGGCCGCGGCGCCACGGCTTGGGGGTACGGGTGAGCGAGGCGCGCACAGTCGGTGATCGGATCGACGACCCGGATGCGGTCGACGGACAGTCGACGGCAGAGTCGGAGACCACACTCGTGGTGGTCACCGGGCTCTCCGGCGGCGGCCGCAGCACGGTCGCCAGGGCGTTGGAGAACGTCGGCTACTACGTGGTCGACAACCTGCCACAGGCGCTGATGTTGGACATGGCCGAGCTGGCGTTCAAGGCGGGCGGCGCGGCTCGGCGTACCGCGATGGTGCTGGACGTGCGGTCGCGGGCCTTCTCCACCGACCTGGCCGGGGCGATCCGGGAGCTCAAGGAGCGCGGGTTCTCGCCTCGGGTGGTCTTCGTCGACGCCGACGACGAGGTGTTGATCCGACGGTTCGAGAGCGTTCGCCGGTCGCACCCGTTGCAGGGTGACGGGCGGCTCGCCGACGGCATCGCCGTGGAGCGCGGCCTGCTGGAGGAGGCACGCGACCAGGCCGACGTGATCATCGACACCAGCCACCTGAACGTCAACCAGCTCCGCCGGCGCATCGAGGAGCTGTTCGGCGGCGAGGACGCGCGCCGGCTGCGGGTCACTGTGCTGTCGTTCGGCTTCAAGTACGGCCTGCCGCCGGACGCCGACTTCGTGCTGGACGCCCGCTTCCTGCCCAACCCGTACTGGGTGCCGGAGCTGCGTGAGCACACCGGGCGGGAGGAGGCGGTCAGCGCGTACGTGCTGGGTCAGGAGGGCGCGGACGCCTTCGTCGCCTCGTACGCCGACCTGGTGAACGCGACGACGACCGGCTTCGAGCGGGAGGGCAAGCGGTACCTCACGGTCGCCGTGGGCTGCACGGGCGGCAAGCACCGCAGCGTGGCCATCGCCGAGGAGTTGGCCAGCCGACTGCGTCACTCCGGGTTGGCGGCGAACGCCCAGCACCGCGACCTGGGGCGGGAATGACGTCCCGGCGGGTGGTGGCGTTCGGCGGCGGGCACGGGCTGTCCGCCTCGTTGCGCGCGCTGCGTCACTGCGCCCCCGAACTCGATCTCGACATCACCGCGGTGGTCACCGTCGGGGACGACGGCGGCTCCAGCGGCCGACTGCGTGCCGAGCGGGGCGGTCTGCCCCCGGGTGATCTGCGCCAGGCGCTGGTGGCGCTGGCCGGAGCCGCCCAGTTCGACGTACAACTGGCCGTCCGGGAAGTGCTCACGTACCCCATGGGCGTACGACAGGGCCAGCGCCG
>NZ_JBSFBM010000506.1:0-3414 GCF_053592955.1 Micromonospora sp. NPDC002411
GGGCGTCATCACTCCGGACACCGCGCTGCCCATCGCCAACAGCATCAAGAAGGGCGACACCTGGTTCTCCGACACCCATCCGGCCAACGCCGACGGCGGCCAGCGCGACCAGAGCCGCCGCGGCGGCCAGGAGCCGCCGGCGAGGTCGGGTCAGCGCCCGGTCGGCTGGGGGTACGCCCCGAGTCGGGCGGGACGGCGTGCCCGTCGTGGCCGGGGTGGTGGGTGCGCCCACGGAAACTCCTCGGGGGGTGGTGGGGCCTGGGGTGGCACCATCCTGCCCCTCGGTGCCGCCAGATGGGATGGCCGGTACGCCCTACCTCGACCGCCGCCTGGTTTGTCATCCGGTGGGCAGTGACGCGGTCCATCCCCCTCCCCGCCCGCGCGGGAGGCGTCGTGTTGTGTGCGACCGTTGTCTAATACAGGATCAGCAGGGCACTCGGAAGGAGCCCGACATCACCAGCGAACTCCCGCGCCTCGCGGCGGTGACCCGGCCGACCCGGGGACCCGGTCTGACCGGTTCCCCTGTCGTGTCGTACCCGCATGGCGGCCTGGCGCGGCACGCCAACCTGCCACCGGGAGAGCGGTTGCGGGTGCTGCTGGTGGAGGACGACGAGGGTGACGCCTTCCTGGTCGGCGAGTTACTCGCCGAGACCAACTCGATGATCGACCTGGTGGTCGCCACCAGTCTCAGCGAGGCGCGGCAGCGGATCACGGACGTGGACTGCGTCCTGCTCGACCTGGGCCTGCCCGACGCGCAGGGGTTGGACGGGCTGCGCCAGGTGCTGGAGATGTCCAGCGGTGCCGCGGTCTGTGTGCTGACCGGCCGTTCGGACGAGCACCTGGGTGTCGTCGCGGTCGCCGAGGGCGCGCAGGACTACCTGGTCAAGGGTCAGGTCGATGGGGTGTTGCTGACCCGGGCACTGCGCTACGCCGTGGAGCGCAAGCGCGCCGACGTGAACGCGCGTCGGCTGCGCGAGGTCGAGCTGCGCCAGGCCGAGTCGGCCCGCCTCGAACGCGGCCTGCTGCCACAGCCGCTGATGACGACCGACCAGGTGGCGGTGCACACCTTCTACCGGCCGGGCCGGCACGCCGCGCTGATCGGCGGGGACTTCTTCGACGTGGTGCAGACCCGCCCGGACCGCCTCGACCTGATCGTCGGCGACGTCTGCGGGCACGGGGTGGACGAGGCCGCGCTCGGCGTCGAGCTGCGGGTGGCCTGGCGGGCCCTGGTGCTCGCCGGGGTGCCGGACGACGAGGTGCTGCCCGCGCTGGAGCAGGTGCTGATGAGCGAACGCCGCCTTCAGGAGATCTTCGCGACCGTGGCCACCGCCAGACTGGACCTGGACGCCAACCGGGCCACCGTCCGGCTCGCCGGGCACCCGCCGCCGCTGCTGCTCTCCGGTGGCCGGGTCGCCCCGGTGCCCGCGCCCGGTGGCCGGCTGTTGGGCGTACGACCCCGCCGGCCGATCGCCTACGACCTGGAGTTCGACACCGATGACTGGTCCCTGCTGATGTACACCGACGGCCTCATCGAGGGGCGGGTGGGCGAGGGCAACGAACGCCTCGACGTGCCGGGTCTGAGCGGTCTGCTCGGCGAACCGGCCAACCGCGAGGTGTCGCTGACCGAGCTGCCGGCCTGGCTGGTCGGTCGGGCCGAGCGGCTCAACGGTGGCCCGCTCGCCGACGACGTGGCCATGCTGCTGGTCAGCCGGGGAGGTGGCCGGTGAAGCCGGTGGTCGGCGGCTGGAGTCTGCGCCGCCGGGTCGTCACCCTGCTCACCGTCGTGGGTGTGTTGCTGATCGGTCTGGCCGCCGCGGAGGCGGCGGTGGCGGCCCGCAACCGCACCCAGATCGACGCCGTTCTGAATCAGACCGGCCCGTTGCGGGTGCAGTCGCAGGAACTGCTCAACGCGTTGCTCGATCAGGAGACCGGGATCCGCGGGTACGCGGTCAGCGGTGACCCGGCCGACCTGAATCCCTACCGGGAAGGGCTCGCGCAGGAGACGAGCGTCGTCACCTCGATGCGGGCGCTGCTCGACGACTATCCGCAGATCGGTCAGGAGTTGCGGACCGTCGAGCAGCGCAGCTCGCAGTGGCGGCAGTCGGTCGCGGAACCGGTGATCAGCACCACCGAGCAGAGCGGCACCAGAGCCGGGCAGGCGTTGATTACCGAAGCGGCCCGACAGCAGTTCGACCAGGTGCGCGCTGCGGTGAACGACCTCCAGGCGGAGATTCTGACCGCTCGTGAGCAGGCCGCGACCGATGTGCGGACCAGCAGTAACGTCCTGGTCGTCCTGCTGATCGTCGCCGCCCTCGTGGTGGTCGTGGCCGGCGCCGTGCTGCTGCTCTCGCTGGACCGGATGGTGATCCGGCCACTGACCGGCCTGGCCAACCAGGTCCGCGAGGTCGCCGAGGGCGACTACCAGCACCGCATCTCCACCGTCGGCCCGCCGGAGTTCATCCGGCTCGGCGACGACGTGGACGCGATGCGCCAGAAGATCGCCGCCGACCTGGCCGAGGTGCGGGGGGCGCGCGAGCGCATCGAGTGGGTCAACAGCCAGCTCCAGAAGCAGGCCGAGGAGCTGACCCGGTCCAACCGTGACCTGGAGCAGTTCGCGTACGTTGCCTCGCACGACCTGCAGGAGCCGCTGCGCAAGGTGGCCAGCTTCTGCCAGCTGCTCCAGCGCCGCTACGCCGGGCAGCTGGACGAGCGGGCCGACCAGTACATCGCGTTCGCGGTGGACGGCGCCCAGCGCATGCAGCGTCTGATCAACGACCTGCTCGCGTTCTCCCGGATCGGCCGGCTCACCACCGGCTTCGTCGAGGTCGACCTGAACAAGGTGATGGGCGACGTGGCCGGGCAGACCGAGGCCGCCCGGCAGTACGCCGACGCTGAGCTGACCTGGACCGACCTGCCGGTGATCTCGGGTGAGGAACCGCTGCTCACCAACCTGTTGGCCAACCTGGTCAGCAACTCGATCAAGTTCCGCCGGGCCGACGTGCTGCCCAAGGTGCACGTCTCGGCCCGTCTGGTGGGCGCCGAGTGGGAGATCAGCTGCGAGGACAACGGCATCGGGATCGAGCCGGAGTTCGCCGACAAGATCTTCGTGATCTTCCAGCGGCTGCACTCGAAGGACGCGTACCCGGGCACCGGCATCGGGCTGGCCATCGTCAAGAAGATCGTCGAGTACCACGGCGGCCGGGTCTGGGTGGACACCGACGTGCCGGAGGGCACCGCGATCCGCTTCACCCTGCCGGCGCTGCCGGCGGACGTGGAGGCGGCTGCCGCCGTCGAGTCGCCGGACCAGCCGCCCGCTCTGCCGGAGGGCGACACGACGCCCCCGAACGAGGCTCCGGCAGCGCTGGCCGAGCAGTCCGACGGGACGGACCGGCCGGACCGGGCCGACGAGCCGTC
>NZ_JBSFBM010000507.1:0-3398 GCF_053592955.1 Micromonospora sp. NPDC002411
GCCGTCGTGCAGGACACCCGCGCTCTCGCCCTGACATTCGAGGTGAGCGGCCTGCCACCGGTCAGCCAACCCGGCCTCGCGGGCGATCTGCGCCCGGGTCCGCCGCTTGGGCTTGTACGGCAGGTAGATGTCCTCCAGCCGGGACTTCGAGTCGGCGGCCATGATCTGCGCTTCCAGGGCCTCGTCGAGCTTGCCCTGGGTGCGGATCGACTCCAGCACCGCGGCCCGCCGCTCGTCCAGCTCGCGCAGGTAGCGCAGCCGCTCCTCCAGGGTGCGCAGCTGGGTGTCGTCGAGCAGGCCGGTGGCCTCCTTGCGGTAGCGGGCGATGAACGGCACTGTCGAGCCGCCGTCGAGCAGCTCCACGGCCGCACGCACCTGACGCTCGGCCACGCCGAGCTCGTCGGCGATCCGCTGATGAACAGACTGGGTCACGATCTCGATCCGCCTTCGGGAGTGGGTACCGGTTGCATTCTGCCGGGCGGCCCCGGTCGCTGTCGCCGCGCCCGGCCGGGTGACCCGGCGGCGCTCCCTCCCGGCCTGCGCTAGCGTGGCGATCATGGAAACACCTGCGGAGCCGCGTGCCCGGCGGCTCTTCGGCGGCAGCGCCCGAGCCCTCGGCGACCTGACGGCCAACCCGTTCCGTGCCGACCGGGACCGGATCGTCGGCTCACCGTTCTTCGCCCGCCTCGGCGGTGTCACCCAGGTGATCAGCCCGGTCGGCTCCGGGCTGCTGGTGCACAACCGGCTCACCCACAGCCTCAAGGTCGCCCAGGTGGCCCGGGCGATCGCCGAGCGGCTGACGACCGACGACCGATGGCGTGACCTGCTGGACAAGCTCGGTGGCCTCGACCCCGACGTGGTGGAGGCGGCGGCGCTCGCCCACGACCTCGGTCACCCGCCGTTCGGGCACCTGGGGGAGCGGGTGCTGGACCGGCTGGCCCGCCAGCGCCTCGGCCTGGCCGACGGTTTCGAGGGCAACGCCCAGTCGTACCGGATCGTCACCAGCACCGAGATCCGCGGCGCGGCCACCACCGGTCTGGACCTGACCGCCGCGGTCCGCGCGGCGATGCTGAAGTACCCGTGGACCCGGCTGGACCACCCCGACCCGCACCCCCGCACGATGGACCCGCCGCCGCGCGGGGCCACCCCGCCGCCGGACGACCCGGAGAGCGGCTCGTCGAAATTCGGCGCGTACCGGACGGAACTCGACGACCTGCGCCAGGCCCGGGAGCCGTTCACCGGTCGCATACCGGACTGGCAGCAGACCGTGGAGGCGTCGGTGATGGACACCGCCGACGACATCGCGTACGCCATCCACGACGTGGAGGACTTCTACCGGGTCGGTGTGCTCCAACAGGGTTCGGTCTCCGCCGAGCTGATGGCGTGGCAGCGCGAGAGTGGGCACTTCCGGGCGATCACCGACGCGGCGCTGGCCACGTCGGCGCGGCGACCCGGGGCGGCGATCGAGCGGTTGCGGCGGCAACTGCACCGCAAGGACGCCTGGATCGCCGACGACGACGCGTTCGCCGCCGCCGTCGAGCACGTGCGCGAGGAGTTGGTCGACGGGCTGCTGGCGATGCCGTTCGACGGCTCGATCGAGGCCGAGCAGTACGTGGCGCGGTTCTCCGCCCGCTGGTCCACCCGCTTCGTCGAGGCCATCACCGTGACCGACCAGCCGTCGGTGCGTTCCGGGTACGTGCTGCTGGGCTGCGCGCAGTGGCACGAGGTGCAGGTGCTCAAGTTCGTCCACCACCGGTTCGTGCTGGCCCGCCCGGACCTCGCCCTGCACCAGCGCGGCCAGGCCCGGCTGCTGGGCACCCTGGTCGAGGCGCTCTGGGAGTGGCTGCTCGACCCGGAGGAGGAGTCGCGGCTGCCCCGCCGGCTGCACGACCTGGTCGAGTTGGCCGAGGCCGAGCTGCACCCGCGCATCCCGGACCGGATCGGCCGCGCCCGGGGGCGCGCCATCGTGGACTTCGTCGCGCAGCTCACCGACGGGCAGGCGGTGGCCATGCTGGACGCGCTCTCCGGCCGCTCCGGCGCGCTCTGGACCGACGCCTTCGTGCTCTGACCCGCGAGACCCGGGCCGGACGGCTCAGGCCGGCGCCGGACTGCTCAGGCGATGGCCTGCCACCAGCCGTCGACGGCGGGCGGCTCGTCGACCACCACCCGCTCGCCGGGGCGGGGCACGGCGAGCCGTACGTCGCGGGCCTTCGCCTCGGCCCACAGCCGGTCGACCGGCTCGGACCAGTCGTGCAGGGCCAGGTTGAACGTCGCCCAGTGCACCGGGACGAACAGCCCGCCGCGCAGGTCGACGTGTGCGTCGACCGCCTCCTCGGGGAACATGTGGATGGTCGGCCAGGCCCGGTCGTACGCGCCGATCTGCATCAGCGTCACGTCGAACGGCCCGTGTTCGGCGCCGATCGCCGCGTACCCGTCGAAGTAACCCGAGTCACCGGTGTAGAAGACCTTGCGGCGGGCCCCGGCCACCACCCAGGAACTCCAGAGCGTGCCGTCTCGGCGCAGCCCTCGGCCGGAGAAGTGCTGGGCGGCGGTCGCGGTGATCTCCAGCCCGGCGACCCGGTGCGACTCGGACCAGTCCAGCTCGATGATCCGCTCAGCGGGTACGCCCCAGCGGTCCAGGTGCGCCCCCACCCCGAGCGGGACCAGGAACGGCGCGGACTGCCCGGCGAGCAGCGCCCGCACGGTGGCCATGTCGAGGTGGTCGTAGTGGTCGTGCGAGATCAGGATGGCGTCCAGCGGCGGCAGTTCGTCGATGCCCACCGGTGGTTCGTGCAGCCGGCGAGGACCCACCAGCCCGGAGGGAGAGCACCTGTCGCTCCACACCGGGTCGAGCAGCACCCGCCGGCCCTCGATCTCGATCAGCGTCGAGGCGTGCCCGTACCAGACGATGTTCAGCTCGTCAGCGCGCTCTGCCTGCGCGGGCGCAGCGCTCGGACGCAGCAGCGGCACCGGTGTGGTCGGGTGCCGCTTCTGCTTACCGAAGATCAGCTCGCGGACCAGGTTACGGCCCGGCTCGGCGACCATCGTGCGGGTGCCGGCCTGGTTGTGGAAGGTGCCGTCGCGGAACTGGGGCGAGCGGGCCGCCCGTTCGGCGCGGGCCCCGCTGAGCCGGCCGCCGAGCGCCGCCGGCACATCCCGGGCGACCCAAGCCAGCCCGGCAAGCGCGGCCAGCCCGGCCACGCCCCGCATCCGCCGTCCGAGTGACCGTTCGACGTCAGTGCTCTGCGCTCGTGCCATTGCCGTCCCTCCGACGTGTCCGCCCTACACGGTAGTCACACGGACCGACCCGTGCCCCGGCGGTCGCCAGGCCGGGTCGGGGGGCGCCCCCCGCGGCCCCCCCCCCGAAACGAACAACGGAGGGGGGGGGGAGAAGGTTT
>NZ_JBSFBM010000508.1:0-3376 GCF_053592955.1 Micromonospora sp. NPDC002411
ACCATCGGCGGACCTTGCTGCACGCAACGAACCTCTCGGTCACCGAGGCGCTGCTCTCAGCTCCGATGCAGCCAGGTAGCGGCTCGCTCGTAGTAACCTCCACGACCGACGCAACCTCCGCCCCAGCGGCCAGGTGCTCGTGGGAGCGAGGGAATTGAACCCACGACGACCTCATGCCGAGCCTCGTTCAAGGCTTGTCATTGCTTGTCAAAACCCCTTGTTACCGACAGTAACCGAATCAAGGTTGTCATTGCTTGCCGAAAATCGTCGCTGAGCTGCAGAGATACCGCCAAGCGCTGATCGCCGCTTGTCACCGTTCGTCAACGGTTGGCCATGGTTTTCGGGGGGTAAACGGGGGACCCATAACCCCGCCATGCCTGACCGCCTCACCGCAGCTGCCGCCACGCTCTGCGCGCCTCACGGCATGCGCACTGACCGAACCTGTAACAGCCCCTTCCCGGTCAGCACAACCGTCACCGGAACCCCACGCGGCGGTGGCCCTCTCGATGCAGTCTCGCAACGACCGGTGCACGGGGCACCCGCACGACGGATGCAGCGGATCCGGACACCGGAGCAGGTCGACCTTGTTGGCGACTTCGTCGTTGCCTAGCAGGACCTCGTCGTCAGTCCCGCAGAACGACTCGCGGTGGTGCGCGATCGGTGCCGCTGCGAACCGGGACGCCCGCGATCGGTTTCACAAGGGCGGCCGGGGCGTCTCCCAGACCCGCTCGAACTCTTCGGCCACCTGCGGCCACACCAGCGCGAGACCGTCCGCCGCCGAATGGATTTCCGCGGCCTGCGGCCCCCAGACGACGAACTCGTGCGGGATCACCCGGCCAGACTGATCCTTACGCCCCAGCGGGTCCGCGATGCGCAACGCAACTCGGCCCCCGGCACGGTGGCAGGTCTCCGGCGCATCACCGGCGTCCGCGAAAGCGGCCTCGTATTCCGGAAGGGGATCCGAGAATCCACCGGTGAGGAGGAAACGGAAACCCCACGCCCGGCCGCGGGTGGCCCAGATGAGGCTCATCGCACGCTCCGGATCAGAATCTGACTCTCTTCGCCCTTCTCCAGATCCATCCGGAAGCCGGTCAGCGTGGCCGAGAGGAACTCCTTCTTGGATAGCGCCTCTGCGTTAGCCACCCGGAGCTTGTCCCCGGCCAGTTTCGCCGCTTCACTGAGGAGATCGGGACCGACGATGTTCATCAGCAGGCCCAGCGGGCCGGGAAGCTTGGTCCTGGCCAGCAGCGCGGACGCCAAGTCGCCAGCACGGCCGAGTAGACCCTCGAACACGCGTGCCGGGAGCTGCGTCAACTCGTGCCACCGGTGATGCCGCTCGAAGGGCAGGATGGCGGACAGCGGCAAGATCAGATCCAGCCCGACGCGCTCGGTCACCGTGATCTTGCCCGGCTCGAACTTCGCCGACGACAGCAGCACGAAATCCTCGCCGATCGATAGCGCCTCGCGGCCCTCCACCAGCCCGACGATGGTCTCGCGCAGCTGCTCTAGATCGTCGCAGGCCTTGGCGACGAGCAGATCACGGAACCGATAGACATCCAGGTCCGGCAAGAGGTCGGCCTTCGACAGCGCCATCACCCAGATCCGCGGGAACTGGGCGAGCGGCTTGCCGTCCTCCAGCAGCTCGTCCCGTAGCGACAGCACGCCGTTGCGGAAGTTGCTGAACAGCGACTTGAGGTACCGATCCTCCTCGCCCGCGTTGTCGAGCAGCTTCTGACCGTCCACCAGCAGCAGGGCGACGTCCGAGCTCAGCAGGGACCGGAAGCTGTCGGCGCGGCGCTGGGCCTCGTCCGGGCTCTGCACCGACTGCTCGAACCACTCACCCGGATAGTCGTGCCACACCACCCGCAGCACGTCGAAGGGCCGGGACTTCGCCGCCGCGGGATCTGACCCGTCCTTCATCTGCACTTTGAAGGCGTACGACGAGGCGGCGAACCGGGTGGTGAGCGGCAGCGTCGCGTCCTCCTTCATGCCGAGGTAGTTCTTGTGCAGCCGGTTACCCTGGCCGATGTCTTCGGCCAGAATGTGGAAGAGGCTCCGCTTCAGATACTGCGGCTCCTGGGCGGCCCCGTAGAACGATGAGAGCAGGACAGTCTTGCCGCTGCCACTCTCCCCGAACACCGCGATGTGCTGCTCGAACGCCCTCGGTTGCATGCGAGGACCTTACGCGAACCGGCGATCATCGCGGTGCACGGCCAAGGGGCCGGCGCATCGGAAAGGAAGGCAATCGGCAAGCGCGGCACCGGCTTGCCTCGCAGCGCCTGAACGATCTTCTGGAACGTCGACGTCCACGCCCTCGGGACCGTCCCCCAGCGGACAGTCCGCCACCTTCGCTCAGGCAGCGGCCATCCCTAAGGCGCGCTGAACCCGCCATACACCGCACCCAGCCGCGTGCCATACTCTGCCGGGATAGGTCCAGCCAATACAGGAAGCCGACCTGGGTCGGTACCTCTGGTTCTTGACGGCCGTGCAGGGTGCTTGCAATTGTCACCGAGTGACCGCACCCAGTGACCGGCTTAACGTCAAGGTCTTCCTCAGCCACCGCTACCGGTCGCCCGCGGTGAACCTGCAGTTCTTCGACCTGATTGACCAGGTCGCCGATGTCCAGTTCGAGGTTGACCGAGGGCTAAAGGCAACGAGCACGACCCGCCTGGAACGCATGATCCGCGACGTTGAGATCTTCGCTGGCATCTACTCGTTGAGCGACGATCCGTTTGAGCGTCTGCCGGCCGCAGATCTGGTGCGGGCCACTCGGTACTTCAAGCTCGAGCTCGACATGGCGATGCGCTACCGCAAGCCGTCGATCCTGTTCATCGACCGCCGGTTCGGGAACAGGCTGCATGGGCCGCCGGGCTCCGTCAGCCTCCGCTACTCGGCGCAGGAGATCCTCAGCCAAGGCATGGAGACGACACGGCGGCATCTTCGCGACGAGTTCGAAACGTTCTGCCGATCGATCGCCAACCAGTCTCAGAAGCGGTCAGCGCGCGACACCGCCGCAGTCGGATTGCTTGTACCGCCAACGGGCGAGGCGCGAGGCGCTACCGCGGCCGCCGTCGAGGCGTTCAACTATGCGGTGGAAGTCCTGCCCTGGCCTATCGCCATCGACGGTGGCTTCATCGCGCAGCTACAGAGATGCGACTGGGTGCTAGCCGACCTGAGCCAACCGTCGGCCGTGGCCGCCGTGGCGTTCCTGCGGGGCCATGGGATACCTATCCTGCGGATTGGGCCGGTGGATGGACCACCGGACGTCGCAACGGAAGAACTGATCTACGGCGAACTTGCCCCACACTATACAAAGGACATTATCCGTTGGAGCGACCCGGAGCGCCTGCAAGTCGCCTTGGAGGAACGTATCGGG
>NZ_JBSFBM010000509.1:0-3358 GCF_053592955.1 Micromonospora sp. NPDC002411
CAACGACGCCGCCCTGGACTACGAGCCGGAGACGTCCGGTGCGCTCGGGTTCGGCTTCCGCTGCGGCTTCCTCGGCCTGCTCCACCTGGAGATCAACCGTGGCGATCGTCGCGGCGGTCCCGGCCAGGACGAGCGTCTGGCGCGGCCCGGCGTACTCGGCGAGCCAGCCGAGCAGCGGGGCACCGACCGCGGCGGAGACCGAGCCGGTGACCGCCAGCGCGGCGAGCACCCGACCCCGCATCGCGGCGTCGGTGTCGAGTTGGGCGCGGGTACCGACCGTGGTGTCGATGACCACCGCCGCGGCGGCGATCGGCAGGATCACCGCTGCGAAGCTCACGGTCCCCGGTGCGAGGCCGGCGACGATCTGCAAACCGCTGGCGAGCAGGCCGGCGACGACGAGTGTTCCGTACCCCAGGGAACGGCGACGGGCCGCGACGAGGGCGCCGACCACCGTTCCGACCGCGAACACCGTCGACAGGACGCCGTAGCCGGAGGCGCCGGCGTTCAGCGGGCCGTCGCTCATCGCCGCCATCGTCACCTGGTAGTTGCGGCCCAGACTGCCGAGCACGAACGACAGGGCGAGCGCGAGGAGCAGCACCGGCTGCCCGCGCAGGTAGGCGAACCCGGCCCGCACGCCGCTGCGGGTCGCGCTGGCGGCGGACACCGCCACGCCGGCCACGGCCCCCGGGCGGACGGCGAACAGCGCCACCACCACGGCGGCGAAGCTCGCCGCGTTGATGCCGAACAGCAGGGCGGGGCCGACGGCGGCCACCACGACGGCGCCGAGGCTCATGCCGAGGATGCGGCCGGCGGAGTTGGAGAGCGACCCGAGCGCCAGGGCGTTGCCGAGGGTCTCCCGGTCGACGAGGGTGGAGGCCCAGCGGCCCATCACCGGGCCCTCGATGGCCGAGACGGCACCGGTGGCCAGGGAGATCGCGAAGATCAGCGGTAGGCCGCCGAAACCGGTCAGGGCGACCGCGCCCAGCCCGGCGGCGAGCGCCGCGTGGGCCACCTGGGAGGTGATCAGCAGCGGGCGGGCCGGCAGGCGGTCGGCCAGTACACCGCCCCAAACGCTGAGCAGCAGTGTCGGTGCCGCCTGGAGCAGCACGGCGAACCCCATGGACGTCGCCGAACCGGTCTCCTTCAGGACGTACCAGTTGACCCCGAGGACCTGCATCCAGGTGCCGATGACGGAGACGAACCCGGCGAGCGCCCAGATGCGGTAGTTGCGATGGCGCAGCGCGGCGAAGGTGGCACCCGTGGCCACGACGAACCTCCAGCGATCGGCGGCATGATCATTCAGGCCGATCGCGGCGCGGTTCGGCAGCCGACAAGTCTTGCCGCCTTAAACCTGTTTGCCCACATTTGTGAGCGGCTTCACCAGCGGGAATGCCCGGCCGGTGCGGCAGCAGCCTGCCGCACCGGCCGGACGACCCAATCTGTCAGCGAGCGGCGAGAGCCTGCGCGGCCGGGCCGACCGGGGCCGGCAGCACACCGGCACCGCCGAGGTAGGCGTGGATGGCGGCGGCCGCCGCACGACCCTCGGCGATGGCCCAGACGATCAGCGAAGCCCCCCGGTGCATGTCACCCGCGACGAACACCCCGTCGGCGTCGGTCTGCCAGTCGTCGCGGGCGTCGACAGCGCCCCGCGGGTTGCGGGTCACCCCGAACTGCGCCAGCAGCGGCTGCTGCTCGGTGCCCTCGAAACCGATCGCCAGCAGCACCAGATCCGCCGGAAGCTCCCGCTCGGAGCCCGGCACCACCGTCACGATGCGCCGACCGTCGCGCTTCTCGACGGTCACCTCGGCGATCCGAACCGCACGCACCTGGCCGGTGCCGTCGTCCACGAACTCCTGCACCGCAGCGGCGAAGACCCGCTCGCCGCCCTCCTCGTGCGCCGGGTAGCTGCGCAGGATCCACGGCCAGGTCGGCCACGGGTCCCGTGCCTCGTCGCGCTCCTGCGGCGGCTGCGGGTACAGGTCGAGCTGGTGCACGCCCGCAGCGCCCTGGCGATGGGCGACGCCGAGGCAGTCGGCGGCGGTGTCCCCACCACCGATGATCACCACGTGCTTGCCGGCCGCGTCGATCGGAGTGCCGTCCGGCAGCACCGCCCGCGCCAGCCGGCGCTCGCCGGTGGTCACGACGCCGGCCTGGTCGGTGGCCGCGGTGGCGACCGCGCGATTCGCCGCGACCAGGTGCGCCATCGCCTGGTGTACGCCCCGAAGCGCCCGCCCCGGGGTCTCCGGAGTGTCCCGGCCCTGCAACGCGCCGCAGGCCAACAGCACCGCGTCGTGCTCGGCGCGCAACTGCTCGGCGGTGACGTCCACCCCGACGTTCACGCCGGTGCGGAAGCGCACCCCCTCGGCGGCGAGCTGGGCCAACCGGGCGTCGATGTGCCGCTTCTCCAACTTGAAGTCGGGGATGCCGTACCGGAGCAGACCACCGATCGCGTCGTCCCGCTCGTACACCGTCACCGCGTGACCGGCGCGAGCCAACTGCTGGGCGGCGGCGAGGCCGGCGGGCCCGGAGCCGACGACGGCGACCGACCGGCCGGACGGCGCCGGCACCGGGCGGGGGGTGAACCCACGCGCGGCGGCGGCGTCGGCGATCTCCACCTCGACCTGCTTGATGGTCACCGGCTGACCACCGGAGATACCGAGCACGCAGGCCGCCTCGCAGGGCGCCGGACAGAGCCGACCGGTGAACTCCGGGAAGTTGTTGGTGGCGTGCAGCGACTCCACCGCGGCATCCCAGTTGCCGGTACGCACCAGGTCGTTCCAGTCCGGGATGCGGTTGCCCAGCGGGCAGCCGTCGTGGCAGAACGGGATGCCGCAGTCCATGCATCGCGTGGCCTGCTCACGGACCAGCTCCTCGCCGGCCGGCGGGTAGACCTCACGCCAGTCGCTGATCCGCACCGACACCGGACGGCGGGCCGGCAGTCGCCGGTCGTAGCGCAGGAAACCGTTCGGGTCAGGCACGTGCCACCTCCTGGGCCGCCACCCGCGGGGCGGGCGGCGCCGGCATCGCCGGCACAGCGGGTGCGGTCAGTTCTGTCATGACCGCGTCGTCGACGTCGCGGCCGGCGGCTTCGGCGGCCCGCATGATCTCCAGCACCCGGCGGTAGTCGCGGGGTACCACAGCGGTGAACTCGGCCACCGCCTCCGGCCAGCGCTTGAGCAGCTCCTCGGCGACCGCCGACCCGGTCTCGGCCACGTGCCGCTGCACCAACTCGTGCAGCAGCGCCTGCTCCTGCTCACCCAGCGGCTCAGCGTGCAGCAGCTGCGGACCCAGCGGGACCAGCTCAACGAACAGGGCGCCCAGCCGGAGCGGGAGATGGTGGACGCCACCATCGCCCGGC
>NZ_JBSFBM010000510.1:0-3357 GCF_053592955.1 Micromonospora sp. NPDC002411
CGGATCAGCCGGGCGTACACCGCCTCCCGCCGCTACCTCGCCACCCACCAGGAGCGATGATGCCGCTGCCCCCCAGGTGGCTGCGTCGGTTGCTGTTCGCCCCCGCCGTGGTGGCGCTGGCGTTCGTCGTGGTCACCACCCTGCCGATCTGGGCGCTGCTCGCCGCCGCCGCGTCTCCGCTGGTCCCGGGCCGGTTGCGGCCGCTTCGACTGCTCTGGATCGGCTGCGTCTACCTGGTCTGGGACGCCGCGGCGCTGATCGCGCTGTTCCTGCTCTGGGTCGTCTCCGGCTTCGGCTGGCGGACCCGGTCACCGACCTTCCAACGCGCGCACTACGTGCTGGCCGGCTGGTTCCTGCGGGTGCTGTTCTGGCAGGCACGTTGGACACTGCGGCTGCGCATCGACGTGGTGGGCACCGACCCGGACACCGCGCTGCCCGGCCGACCCGAGCTGGTGCTGTGCCGGCACGCCGGGCCGGGCGACTCGTTCATCCTGATCCACGGGCTGGTCAACTGGTTCAAGCGGGAGCCACGCATCGTCCTCAAGGACAGCCTCCAGTGGGACCCGGCGATCGACGTGCTGCTCAACAGGCTGCCCAACCGGTTCATCGCGCCGACGCCGGAGCGCGGCGAGGAGACGGTACGCCAGGTCGGACACCTGGCCACCGGCCTGGACGACAACGACGCGTTCGTGATCTTCCCGGAGGGCGGCAACTTCACCCCCAAGCGACGGCTGCGTGCCATCGCCCGGCTGCGCTCCCTCGGGCTGGAACGGATGGCACTGCGCGCCGAGCGGATGCGTCACGTACTCGCCCCGCAGCCCGGCGGAATGTTGGCCGCGCTGGACGCCGCCCCGGACGCCGGGGTCATCTTCGTCGCCCACACCGGGTTGGACCGGATGCTCACGGTGGCCGACGTCTGGCGGGAACTTCCGATGGACAAGCGGATCGTGATGCGGTTCTGGTCCGTGCCGCCGGAGGACATCCCGGTCGGGCGGCAGCAACGCATCGACTGGCTCTTCGACTGGTGGGCGCAGATCGACACCTGGATCGCCGCCAACCGCTAGTTGTCCGCGTAGGGTGCGGTCGTGGACCAGATCTGCGTCGTGACGACGGTGGTGGATGCGCGTTCGGTCGCCGACGTGCTGGCGGCTGCGGCCGTCGCCGGCAGGCTCGCCGCCTGCGCCCAGGTAGGTGGTCAGGTGGACAGCACCTACTGGTGGAGGTCCGGAGTGGAGACCAGCACCGAGTGGTCGGTGCAGTTCAAGACCGCACCGGACCGGCTGACCGCGTTGGTGGACCAGATCCGGGTCAGTCACCCGTACGAGGTGCCGGAGATCCTGGTGTCCACAGTGGAGAGCGGTGACCCGGCGTACGCCACCTGGGTGCACGAGCACACCCGGCTCTGAGTACGCGCACTCTGGGCCGCGCCCCTGTCGCTTTTGAATGATGGCCGGGTGGACGACACCCGCTATCCCTGCCCCGCGTGCGGCGCACCGGCCGATCTGAGCGCCGGGTGCCCCGGCTGTCGGCGTGCGCCCGATCCAGTCGCCGCCGAGGTGGTCAGTCTGGGTCGGCAGATCGCCCAGTTGGAGCCGGAGGTGGAGCGGGCCCGCCACACGTACACCGAGCTGGCCGGTCGCCTGTCGGCCCTGTCGCGGCGGCGGGCCGAGTTGGCGGCTGTCGTCCGGGCGGGGTTGGCGGTGCCCGCCGTGGCGCCTTCGGTTCCTGCTCGTGGCCCGGCTCCGGTCGCCGCGGGGAGTGCGGCGCCGGGGGCGGCCGAGACGTCGACCCGGACGGTCCAGGGGGTGCTCTTCGTCCTCGGTGGACTTCTGCTGGGCACGGCGGCGGTCGTGTTCACGGCGGTGGCTTGGGCGGCGGTGGGGGTTGCCGGGCGTGCGTTGATCCTGGCCGCGTTCACCGCGCTCGCGCTGGCCGTGCCGCTGCTGGCGGTTCGCCGGGGGTTGCGCGGCACGGCGGAGACCTTCGCCGCGGTGGGGTTGCTGCTGGTGGTCCTGGACGGTTACGCGGCCTGGTCGGTTGACCTGGCCGGGGTGGCCGGCTGGCCGGGTAGCCGGTACGCCGCGCTGGTCGGGGGGGCCAGCGCGGCGGTCGCCGCGGCGTACGGCCGGTGGAGCGGGTTGACCGGGCCGTGGTTCGCCGCGCTGGTGGCCGCACAGCCGGTGTTGCCGTTGCTCGCCGTCGAGGTCGAACCGGGTCCGGCCGGTTGGACGCTGGTCCTGCTCGGGGTGGCGTTGGGGAATCTGATGGTGCTGGTCGGGCTGCGCGGCCGGGACGGGGCGGCGCCTGTCGTCGGCCGGGTGCTGGCGGGGATCGGACACGTCGGCGCGCTCGTCGCCGCCGCCGCATCCGCGCTGGTGCCGCTGGCCGTCGGGCGGGCGGGCGGTTCGCCACTGCTGGCCGGGGTGCCACTGCTGCTGGTCGCGTTGACGGGTCTCGGTGCGGCCTGGCTGGTCGGCGGGCGGGCGCTGCGGGGGGTGGCCGGCGGGCTGCTGGTGCCGGTGCTCGCCCTCGCCCTGCTGCGCCCGGTGGCCGAGCTGCGGCCGTCGATGCTGCTGCTCGCGGCGGCGACGGTGGCGCTCGGGCTGGCTGTCGCGGTGTGGAGGCTGCCGGTCCCGACCGACGGGGAGGCGGTCGGTGGCGGCGGTTGGCGGACCGGCCCGCGTGCGGGGGCGTTGCTGGTCGCGGGCGGCACTGCACAGGTGGCCGTACTGGCCACCGCCGTGTTGGCGGTCGCCGCCGTGGGCCGCTCGCTGCCACCGTGGGGCGGGGCGGGGTGGGGACCGGACCTGGACTGGGGCTGGCAGTTGGCACCGGCCGTGGCGTTGGCGGTCGCCGCGACGGCGCTGCTGCTGCCCCAAAAGGCGCGAACGGTGCTCGCCACGGCCGGCGCGGTGGCGGTGCTGCTCGCCCTGCCCGCCGGCTGGACGGCCTCCTGGCCGACGGTGGTGGCCGTCGATCTGGTCGGAGGGGTTGCGCTGCTGATCGCCGTGCTGGTCCGCCCGGCGACCCGTCCGGCCGTCCTGCTCACCTGCGCGCTGGGCGGCGCCGTCCTGCTCGGGCACGGGCTGCTGGTCGCTCTGGCCGCCCCGGTCGGTGTCCTGGTGGCACTCGGCGTGATCGTCGTGGTCGGGCTGGCGCTCGTCGTCCGGCGGGGCATCGGGGCGTACCGGCGGGTGGCCGGGGTGGGTCTGCTGGTCGCGCAGCTCGCACTGCCCGGCATCGCCGTGGTGGCGCTGTTCGCCGGGGGCGCGCCGACGTGGTGGTGCCCGTAGCGGGGTAGGGCTGTTAGAGTCCCATCCCAGTCATGGATTGCGGGCGCTCGCCCGTGATCCACCC
>NZ_JBSFBM010000511.1:0-3341 GCF_053592955.1 Micromonospora sp. NPDC002411
GGTCGGAGCTCCGCCCGAACTCGGTCTGGGTGAAGGCGACCAGGACCGGCGCGAACCGGGCGCGCAGCACCCGCGTGCGGCCAGGTGCGCAGGCGGCGAGTGCGGTATCCAGGTCGGCGAGGTCGGCAGTCTCGATGCCCAGTTCGGTCGACTTCTCGGTGTGCGACTGCCGCCGGCCGACCCACAGCTCACCGTCGCGGCTGCGGAAGAACTCGTCGCTCTCCCGGGACGTACGCGCCCGTGTGTAGAGGACGGCGTCGTGCCCGCCGCCACTGGGCCACAGGATCAGCACACCGTCGGGGTCGTGGTCACCCGTCAGGTAGGCGAAGTCGCTGCCAGGGCGGAACGGGAACCTCGTGTCGTTCGCCCGCACCTTCTGCGAACCGGTGGGGATCACCAGCGTCTCCCCGGGAAACGCCTCTGACAGTGCCGCCCGGCGGCGCGCATGATGGCCGGCCTCCGGTCGGCGCTGCACGTCGAGCGGCTCGTCACGCCAGCCGGTCCGCATGAACGTCAGGAACGCCTCCGGAAATTCGGCGTCGTGCGACTCGGTGCGCACTCCTTGCCGCTCGTCCCCCTGCTTCATGACTTGCTCCTTGTTCGGCACCATCCCATGATCACCCGCAAACCTTAGGCTATTGCAAACTCTGGGCAATAACTAGACCAGCGGTTCGCGTCCAGCGTGAAGATCAACGGAATGTTCACGTCGTGGTCCGGTGCCGAACACCCGCCTGCACCTGCACGTTTGCGCGTGCTCAGCAGGGTGGCCAGGAATCCTGCAACCCCAAGCCCGGAGCGTTTCTTGTCAGTGCCCCGACGTCATCGACGAAGCGCGGTGACCGTCCTCGCGCTGGCCGTCGCCGCGGCCGTCCTGGCCCTGCCGTCCCCGGCGGCGGCGCACCCGTTCGGTGACCCGCAGACCGTGTCCATCACGCCCGACGAGCAGCGGCCCGACATCGTGCGGGTGCGGTGGCGCGTCGGCGGGCCCGACGACCTGACACTGCTCGGCGTCTCGCTCGGCCTGCTGCCGGCCGATCGCGTGCTGCTCGACGGCGCTGTCGACTACCGGATGACCGATCCCGCCGTGCTCGCGTCGTCCGAGCAGTTCCCCGCGTACCTGCTCAAGCAGATCACCGTGGCAGACGGGGCGCGGCAGTGCGTCGGCGCTGTCGCGCCACTGAAGGCGCTGGCGCGGGCGGGCGCGACCGTCGACTACACCTGCCCGGGGCCGGTCGGCACTGTCACCGTCGCGGTGCGGATGCTCACCGACCTCAACCCCGCCTACCGGGCGATGGCGACCGGCCCCGGCGGGCAACGCGCCGTGTACGGCTCCGGCGAGGACTCCCACGACTGGACCCTCACCGGTGGCGCGCCGACCGTCGGCAGCCCCAGCCGTGGCCGCAGCGCCGCCGTCCAGCTCGCCGCCGTCGTCGGTGGTGCGCTGCTGGTTGCGGTCGGGGCGCTGCTCGTGTCCCGGCGGGTGCGGCGACGGCGAGCAGTGGCATGACCGCGACCGCAGTCCTCTCCGCATCCCTCTCGGACCGCTTGCAGGACATCGTCCACTCGCCGGGCGTACCCCCGCTCGCGTTCGTGCTGGCCTTCGCCGCCGGTGCGGGGCACGCGGTGGCCCCCGGGCACGGTAAGAGCCTGGCCGCCGCCTATCTCGCCGGCTCGCGTGGCCGGATCCGGGACGCCGCCTGGCTGGGCGGTTCGGTGGCGGTCATGCACACGCTGTCGGTCCTGGTGATCGGCGCGGCCTGGACGTTCCTGTCCCTGTCCGAGGTGATCCGGATGCAGGAACTCACGAGCTGGCTGCAACTCGGTGCCGGTCTGATCGTCCTGGCCACCGGTCTGTGGATGGTGCGCCGGCACCTGCACGCCGCCGGCCACAGCCACGATCACGCCCACAGCCACACCCACACCCACACCCACAGCCACGAGCACGGGAAGCGCCCTGGTCTGTTCCTGCTGGGTATCTCCGGCGGGCTGACCCCGTCCCCGGCCGCGTTCCTCGTGCTGGCGACCGGGCTGTTCATCGGTCGGGCCGGCTTCGCCCTGCTGCTGGTCCTGACGTTCGGCCTCGGCATGGCCGTCGTGCTCTTCGGCGTCGGGGTCCTCGCGGTCGCCGGTAGCTCACTGGTCACCCGGGGAGCACAGTCCCGCGCGATTCTCGGCCTGGCCACCCGGGTGGCGCCCGTCCTCGCCGCCAGCGGCATCACGCTGTTCGGCGCGGGCGTCGTCACGGTCGCCGCGATCCACCTCGTCACCATGACCTGAGCCACGGCGGACGGATCATCCGCCGGTGGTGACGGTCGCGGTTGACCGGCTAGGGTTCCGCTGTGTTTCGCGCCGTCGTGTTGATCGCTGCTGTGGTGCTCGCCTCGGATCAGGCCACGAAGTACTGGGCCGAGTCCGCGTTGTCGGACGGGCAGACCATCTCCATCGTGGGTGACCTGCTGTCCCTGCGGCTCGTCTACAACCCGGGCGCCGCCTTCTCGATCGGGTCTGCGTACACCTGGATCTTCGCGGTCTTCGCGGCGGCGGCCGTGGTCGCGGTGACGGTCGTGGCGCGGCGGGTCACGTCGCGTCCGTGGGCCGTGGCGTTGGGGCTGGTGCTCGGCGGTGCGACGACGCACCTGCTGGACCGGCTCTTCCGCGAGCCGGGCTTCGCTCGCGGGCACGTGGTGGACTTCATCGACTACGCCGGGTTCTTCGTCGGCAACGTCGCCGACATCGCGCTGGTGGTCGGTGTGGCCATCGTGATGCTGCTCAACCTGCGCGGCGTCCCGCTGCGGGAGACGGCCGCACCGGGCGAGACCCGCGACGACGAGCAGGTGCCGTCAGGCTCCTGAGCCGACCAGCACGACCTCCAGCCGGCGTGGGCCGTGCACGCCCTCGACCCGGTCGAGTTCGATGTCGCTGGTAGCGGACGGGCCGGAGATCCAGGTGAGCGGCGAACGCGCGTCCAGCCGGGTCAACGCCTCCGGCAGCAACCCGACGACCTGGTCGGCGCGGACGACGCAGATGTGCCGGTCGGGCACCAGGGTGAGCGCCCGCCGGCCCTGCGCCGGGCCGGCGTCGAGGACGATGGTGCCGGTATCGGCGATCGCCACGGCGCAGCCGGTCAGGACCGCGTCCGTCGCGTCCAGCTCCGCAGGTGACAGCGGGGGAGCGTCTCGGCACACCTGCCCGGCGTAGCCGGCCAGCCACTCCGGAGGAACGTCGGCGGGGACGGCGAGTCGGTCCTCCTCGAAGACCCGCAGCACACCCCGCAGGATCGCTGCAGTGATTGCCTTGCCCGGATAGGGCTTGAACGCCACCGGGCTGCGAAACACCACGTT
>NZ_JBSFBM010000512.1:0-3328 GCF_053592955.1 Micromonospora sp. NPDC002411
CCCGGACTTGTCGCCGGACGACGACTCGGACTTCGCCGGCTTGCTGGCCGTGCCGCCGGGTGCCGGGGTGGGACTCCCCACCCCGGCACATGGCGTGACCTCGTCAGGCGGGTACCGCGGTCACGACGATGTTGTCCCGGTACTTGCGGGCCTTGGCGTCGAACGGCCCACCGCACGTCATCAGCGTCAGCCGTGGCTTCCCGTCCCGGGCGAAGTACCGGTCCAGCGGAATCCTGGTCTTGTCGTACTCCTCCCGGGCCACGACCCGGTACCGCCGGGCCTCACCGTCACTGCCGGTCGCGGTCACCGTGTCGCCCTGGTCCAGCTCCCGCAGCCGGAAGAACGCGCCCTTGCCCTGCTTGGCGCTGTCCACGTGACCGGCGATGACCACCGATCCGGCGTCCGCCTCCAGGCCGGGGCCGTGGCGGTACCAGCCGATCTGGTCGACGCTCGGCGGCACCTCGAACTCGTTCGTCTTCTCGTTGATGCCGACCGCGTTGACGGTGGCGGTGACGCCGATCTCCGGGATCACGAGCCGTACCGGCGGGACGATCTTCGCATCGGCGGGCAGCTCACCGGCGGTCACCGGAACGGTCGGGCCGCTGGCGACGGCCGGTGGGGTGCTGGCGAGGGCTGTCGCCTCGTCCGCGCCCACGTTCCCGGCCGGCTGCGAGCCGCACGCCACCAGGGCGGCGACGGTGAGCGCGGCAACGCCGGCGGCCAGGGCCGCCAGCGCGCCGCGGTTGCGCACCGTCACTTGCGACCGGTCCGCGCGGTCGCCATCCGCACCCCACCACCGAGCAGCAGGAGTACGCCGGCACCGGTGAGCACGTACCACCAGGTGTTCACGCCGGTACCGGCCTGGCCACCGTCACCGCTCGGCACGCCGCCGGGAGCGGAGTGCAGGCCGGTGATGGTCTGGGCCACCACGCCGAGGTTCTTCGCCTCGGCGGATCCGATCGCGTAGACGACCGTCGCGGTGCCCTCCTTGAGGTTGAGGTCCGCCGGGCCGATGGCCACGGTGTCGGTGCCGGCCAGCACCACGTCCGCCTTCACGCTGCCCGCGTCGACGTCGCCCTTGGCCTCGTTCGGGTTGGTGAGGCCCTCGAAGACCGGGGTGCCACCGGCGCGTACGTCGACCTCGGGGGCGGCGGCGGTGTGCCGGACGATGAGCCGGGCCTTGCCGGCGGCGACCTTCGACACGTCGTTCACGAACGGCGTGATCTTCGGCTGGCCGGCGGCGTCGAGGTGCGCCGCGATGCTGATGTTGGCCCCGCCGGGCACCGCCGCGTTGTCGGCCTTGAGAATCGCGCTGCCGATCGGCTCGCCGGGCTTGGTGAGCGCGATGTCGTAGTCGCCCTCCTCCAGGTTCAGCGGGCCGGCGACGTCACCGGGCTTGAAGTTCTCCAGCGTCTTCTTGCCGTTGACGTAGACGTCGACCGGGGTGTCCGGGATGCCGTGCACGACGGAGACCTTCGACGTGGCGGCGTACGCGGGGGTGGCGGTGAGCGCGCCGACACCGGCGAACGTCAACGCGGCGACCGCGCCAGCGGCGGCGACCCGACGGAAGTACGAGAGCTGCATGTCTGCCTCCTGGTGATAACTGCTGATTCGTCAGGCCTGGCTTGCAGAACGGGTTACGCCGGCTCTTCGACGGGCGGATGCGCCGGAGGAGCACTTTTCTTTTTCGGTCCCGCCTGCATCCGAACGACGCCCCTGGGACGAAGAGCTGGTGAGATGACTTCGACCGGGAGAGTGGGGCAGAGACTGTGGCAGCTACAGTCGGGCATGCCCCATCGAAGGCGAGCCGCCCGATGACGGCGCCCCTACAGGAACCGGACCCCCCGGTGGACGACCTCGGCCTCCGCTTCCGCGCGGGCGACGAGGTGGCCCTCCGCGAGGCGTACGACAGGTACGGTCGCGCCGTGCACCACCTGGCCACCTCCATGCTGGCCAACCGCAGCGACGCCGAGGACGTCACCCAGGCGACGTTCGTCGCCGCCTGGCTGGGTCGCGACACCTTCGACCCGGCCAAGGGATCGCTGGTCGGGTGGCTGCTCGGCATCGGCCGACGCAAGGTGATCGACCGGATGCGCGCCTCGGCCCGGGAGACCCGGGTGGTGGAGACGGTCCGGCAACTACCCGAGCCGACGTCCACCGACCCGGACCCGGACCGGGTGGTGGACCGGCTGGTCATCGCCGACGAGCTGGCCCTCCTGCCGGACGACCAACGACGCATGCTGGAGTTGGCCTTCTACGACGACCTGACACACCAGCAGATAGCCACTGTGACCGGAGTGCCGCTGGGCACCGTGAAGAGTCACATCCGGCGCGGCATGGCGAGCTTGAAACGCAGATGGGAGGTGGACGGTGCAGCACCTGGACCACGACCGGCTGGTCTTTCTGGCGCTCGGTGAGAGCGAGGCGGACAACGGGGAGAGCACCCACCTCGGCACCTGCGCGCACTGCCGCGCGGAGCTGGCGACCCTGGAACGGGTTGCTGGGCTCGGCACCGAGACGCAGGGCCTGACCGACCTGCCCGACCCCCCGGAGCACGTCTGGCAGGGCATCATCGCCCAGGTGAGGGCGGCGGAAGCCGGGCCGTCGCCGACCGGGCTCGCTCGACAGCAGGTGCCCACGCAAACCCACAGCACCACGGCCGCGAGGGCCGACGACACGCACGCCGAGTCGACGGTCACCAGGTTGGATCCGACGCGTCGGTCCCGCCGGGGCTCCGGCTGGTCCCGTTGGGCGGCAACCGCCGTGACGGCGGCAGCCGCCGCGGCGGTCGGTGTGGTGGGCACGGTCTCCGTGCTACGGCCGGACGACCCGTCGCCCACTCCGCCGCAGGTGGTGGTGGCGAGCGCGCCGCTGGCGGCGTACGGATCGACACCGCCGACGGCCAGTGGCGACGCCCGTGTTCTCCAGGACGGCCAACTGCATCTGCATGTGGCGAATCTCCCGCGCGTCCCGGGGTACTACGAGGTCTGGCTCATCAATCCGACGACGATGGAGATGTTCTCGGTGGGCACCCTGGGCGGCGGTTCGGATGCTCTGCTGCCGCTGCCCCCGAATGTCGATCTCAAGAGTTACTCGGTGGTCGACGTCTCCGCCGAGCAGTACGACAACAACACCCGCCACTCCGGCGACAGCCTGTTGAGGGGCACCCTGACGGGCTGATCGGTGGGCCGGTTCAGCTCCCCGGCCCGCCGATCAGCTCCCGACCACGGAAGTGGCCGCCCGTCGCGACGGGGGGCGCCGAGCGGGGGGAACCGGGCGCAAGGGCGGGGGGGGCGGCACGGCGGCCAGCGGAGAGAGGCTGGGGGGA
>NZ_JBSFBM010000513.1:0-3321 GCF_053592955.1 Micromonospora sp. NPDC002411
GCGTCGTCACTCGGCGCGGTCAGCACCCGTGGCGTCGCGGTGCAGTCGAACTCCTCGACCACCAGCCACCCGGGTGTGCGGCGGTCCGAGGCCGCGTGGGACGGCTGACGCCACCTGACCCACGCCGCCGGCGTGGCGTCCGTCGGTGTCTGTCTCCGCGCGTTCGGGCCTCCAGGTCTCGAACTCCGAGGAGCGAGTGGTGACAGTCACCGAGGTAGTCCCGGCCAGCGCCGACGCGGCACTGCGACGGACGCCGATGCAGGTCCGCAAGCGTGACGGCGGCACCGAACCCGTGGACGTGAACAAGATCGTCCGGGCGGTCGAGCGGTGGGCCGACGACCTGACCGACGTCGACCCGATGCGCGTCGCCACCCGCACGATCAGCGGCCTGTACGACGGCGCGACGACAGCCGAACTGGACCGGCTGTCCATTCAGACAGCGGCCGAGATGATCGGTGAGGAACCGCAGTACTCGCGCCTCGCCGCCCGGCTGCTCGCCGGCTACGTCGACAAGGAGGTGCGTCGGCAGGGCATCGCCTCGTTCAGCGCGGCGATCCGGACCGGCCACACCGAGGGCCTGATCGGAGACGACACCGCCGCGTTCGTCGCCACGCACGCCGCAGTGCTCGACGATGCCATCGACCCGGACGGCGACCGGCGGTTCGAGTACTTCGGGCTGCGCACGGTGTACGACAGGTACCTGCTGCGCCATCCCACCAGCCGGCTGGTGCTGGAGACCCCGCAGTACTGGCTGCTGCGGGTGGCCTGTGGCCTGTCCCGTACGCCGGACGAGGCGGTCGGCTTCTACCGGTTGATGTCCAGCCTGGCCTACCTGCCCAGCTCACCGACGCTGTTTAACTCCGGCACCCGGCACACCCAGATGTCCTCCTGCTACCTGGTCGACTCACCGCTCGACGAGTTGGACTCGATCTACCAGCGCTACGCCCAGGTCGCCAACCTGTCCAAGTTCGCCGGCGGCATCGGCATCGCGTACTCCCGGGTCCGGTCCCGGGGCGCGTTGATCCGTGGCACCAACGGGCAGTCCAACGGGATCGTGCCGTGGCTGCGAACGCTGGACGCGAGCGTCGCGGCGGTCAACCAGGGCGGCCGGCGCAAGGGCGCGGCGTGCGTCTACCTGGAGCCGTGGCACCCGGACATCGAGGAGTTCCTGCAACTGCGGGACAACACCGGCGAGGACGCCCGCCGCACCCACAACCTGATCCAGGCCAACTGGGTGCCGGACGAGTTCATGCGCCGGGTCGAGGCCGACGAGATGTGGTCGCTGTTCGACCCGCACGAGGTGCCCGAGCTGCCCGACCTGTGGGGGGAGCGGTTCGACGCCGCGTACCGCGAGGCCGAGGCGCAGGGCCGCTACGTCCGGCAGGTCCCGGCGCGGGAGCTGTACGGGAAGATGATGCGAACCCTGGCCCAGACCGGCAACGGGTGGATGACCTTCAAGGACGCGTCGAACCGGCTGTGCAACCAGACCGCCGAACCGGGCAACGTGGTGCACCTGTCCAACCTCTGCACCGAGATCGTCGAGGTGTCCAGCGACGCGGAGACCGCCGTGTGCAACCTCGGCTCGGTGAACCTCGCCGCCCACCTCGTCGACGGTGACATCGACTGGGAGCGGCTGCGCGCCACGGTGCGTACCGCGGTGACCTTCCTCGACCGGGTCATCGACATCAACTACTACCCGACCACGCAGGCGGCGGCGAGCAACCCCCGCTGGCGGCCGGTCGGGCTCGGGCTGATGGGCCTGCAGGACGTCTTCTTCGCACTGCGGCTGCCGTTCGACTCGCCGGCCGCGCGGGAACTGTCCACCCGGGTCAGCGAGGAGTTGTACCTGACCGCGTTGGAGACCTCCGCCGACCTGGCGCGACAGTTCGGCGCGCACCCGACGTACCCGCAGACCCGGGCCGCGCGGGGCCAGTTGCAGCCCGACCTGTGGGGTGTCGAGGGTACGCAGACCGCGCGGTGGGACGCCCTGCGGGAGCGGGTCGCGGCGCACGGGCTGCGTAACTCGCTGCTGGTGGCCGTCGCCCCGACCGCGACCATCGCCTCGATCGCCGGGTGCTACGAGTGCATCGAGCCGCAGGTGTCGAACCTGTTCAAGCGCGAGACGTTGTCCGGGGAGTTCCTCCAGGTCAACACCGCTCTGGTCCGCGAATTGAAGGCCCGTGGTCTGTGGACCGACCGGATCCGGTCGGCGATCAAGCGGGCCGAGGGGTCGGTGCAGGACATCGCCGAGCTGCCGGCCGGCGTCCGGGAGTTGTTCCGCACCGCGTGGGAGCTGCCGCAGCGGGCGCTGATCGACCTCGCCGCCGCCCGTGCCCCGTTCATCGACCAGTCCCAGTCGCTGAACCTGTTCCTGGCGGCACCGACCATCGGCAAGCTCTCCTCGATGTACCTGTACGCCTGGAAGGCCGGCCTGAAGACCACCTACTACCTGCGTTCGCGCCCCGCGACCCGGATCCAGCAGGCCACCGTCAGCGCCGTCGCGCCCGTAGCCCTCGCGCCCGTCGCCCTCGACGCGGAGGCGCTGGCCTGCTCGCTGGAGAACCCCGAGTCGTGCGAGGCCTGTCAGTGACCCTCGCCGACACCACAGTCACCGACACCTCCGAGACGAGGACCACGCACATGCTGCTCGACCCCGGGATGGACCTCACCCTCCGCCCGATGCGCTACCCGCACTTCTTCGACCGTTTCCGCGACGCCATCCGCAACACCTGGACCGTCGAGGAGGTCGACCTGCACGCCGACCTCGCCGACCTGGACAAGCTGTCGCCGGCCGAGCGGCACCTGGTCAGCCGCCTGGTGGCGTTCTTCGCCACCGGCGACACGATCGTCGCGAACAACCTGGTGCTCAACCTGTACCAGCACGTGAACAGCCCCGAGGGGCGCCTCTACCTGTCCCGGCAACTGTTCGAGGAGGCGGTGCACGTCCAGTTCTACCTCAACCTGCTCGACACGTACGTGCCCGACGAGACCGAGCGCTTCGAGGCTTTCGCCGCCATCGAGAACATCCCCTCGATCCGCCGCAAGGCCGAGTTCTGCTTCCGCTGGATCGACTCCCTGGGCGACCTCCGGGAGCTGCGCTCGCGCGAGGACCGGCGAACGTTCCTGCTCAACCTGATCTGCTTCGCCGCCTGCATCGAGGGGCTGTTCTTCTACGGCGCGTTCGCGTACGTCTACTTCCTGCGCTCCCGTGGCCTGCTGCACGGCCTCGCCTCCGGCACCAACTGGGTCGTTCCCGGCACGGTGGCGATCAGGGTCGAGGTGTACCAGCCGTCGAACCGGTAGACGTTGTATCCGAGGACG
>NZ_JBSFBM010000514.1:0-3300 GCF_053592955.1 Micromonospora sp. NPDC002411
AAGAGTTGACCCTTGCTGGTGCCGGTGTGTGCCATCACGTCCTCGAGGCGTACCTCGTCGACGCCGCGCTCGCGGATCTCGGCGGCCGCGCCCGCCCCGTTGCCGAGCCGCACCGGACGGTCCCCGACCGGCCCCGCTATCACGCGATGTCGCGCCGGTACGGTCCGGTGGCGCACGACCCGGCGGTCTGCGGCTGTCACGTGCACGTCGGGCTGCCCGACCGGGAACTGGCCGTGCAGGTCTGCAACCACCTGCGCACGTGGCTGCCGGTGATCCAGGCGATCACCACCAACTCGCCGCTGCACGACGGGCGCGACACCGGCCACGCCAGTTGGCGGTCGATGCAGCTGGAACGGTGGCCCAGCATCGGTCCGACTCCGTACTTCGACTCCGCCGCCGACTACGACCGGACCGTGGACGAGCTGATCGCCGCCGGCATCATGCTCGACGCCGCGATGGTCTACTGGTACGCCCGGCCGTCGTCGGCGTACCCGACAGTGGAGGTGCGGGTGGGCGACGTCTGCTCCGACGTGGACGACACGGTCCTGGTCGCCGCGCTGGTCCGGTCCCTCGTCGCCACCCTGGCCGACGACGTACGCGCCGGGGTGACCGCCCCGCACACCCGGGACTGTCTGGTCGCCGCCGCGCACTGGCGGGCCGCCCACGACGGCCTCGACGGCGAGCTGATCGACCTGCGCGCCGGTGGCACCCGACCAGCCTGGGCGCTGGTCGACGAGCTGATGGCGGTGATCGCCCCGGCCCTGCTGCGCCACGGCGACCTCGGGTACGTGCTGGCGCACCTGGCCCGGCTGCGCCGCGACGGGACCGGCGCGACACGGCAGCGCCGGGTGCTGGAAAGTACCGGTGACCTGCGCGCCGTCATCGACGACCTGGCCGGCCGCACCGCCGCCACCTGACTGCGACCTGACGTCAGGGGAGTGGCGCGGCTCAGCGGACGTCGTGCGTCTGCAACCACAGCTCCAGCAGGCCGAGCTGCCACAGCTTGTTACTGCCGGCCGCCGCCTCGGCCCGGTCCGGCTCGGCGAGCAGGTGTGCCACGTACTCCGGTCGGAACAGCCCTCGCTCGCGCGCGGCCGGCGCCTGCAACGCCTCGGCGACCAGCTCCCGCACCGGGCCGTCCACGTTGCGCAACGCCGGCACGGGGAAGTACCCCTTGCGACGGTCGATCACCTCGGCGGACAGCACCTCCCGGGCGACCTCCTTGAGGACGCCCTTACCGCCCTGCGCGACCTTGTGCTCCGGCGGACAGTGCGCGGCCAGGGTGACCAGGTCCTGGTCGAGGAAGGGCGTGCGTACCTCCAGGCCCCACGCCATGCTCATGCTGTCCACCCGCTTGACCGGGTCGTCGGGGAGCATCAGGTGGGTGTCCAGGCGCAGCACGGCATCGAGCGCGGTCTGCGCCCCCGGCGCGGCGAGGTGCCCGGCGAGCAGTTCCCGGCTGGCGTCGTGCTCCAGCGCGTACTCCGGGCCGACGAGGTTGCGCAGCTCGTCGTGGTCGCGGTCGAAGAACGCGGCGGCGAACGTCTCGGCGGCGCTGTGCCGAGGCACCTCGGTGAGCGGCTGGTGGTAGCCGTAGCCGGCGAACACCTCGTCGGCGCCCTGCCCGGACTGCGCCACCTTCACGTGGTGCGCCACCTGCTCGGACAGCAGGTGGAAGGCGACCACGTCGTGGCTGCCCATCGGCTCGGTCATCGCCAGCACCGCACGCCGTACGGCGGGCACCAGGTCGTCGTCGGCCAGCCGGATCCGGTGGTGGTCGGTGTCGAACGCGCGGGCCACCAGGTCGGAGTAGTGGAACTCGTCGCCGGACTCGCCGCCCCGACTGTCGAAGCCGATGCTGAACGTCCGCAGGTGCTGCTGGCCGGCCTCGGCGAGGAGCGCCACGATGAGGCTGGAGTCCAGACCACCGGACAGCAGCACGCCTACCGGTACGTCGGCGACCAGCCGTCGGCGTACCGCCGCGCGCAGCGCGTCCCCGATGGCAGCCCGCCAGTCGGCGGCGTCCATCCCCGTGTCGGCGGGCTCCCGCACGTAGTCGGGTCGCCAGTACACCTCCTCGCGGCTGCGCCCGTCCGCCTCGATCACCCGCAGGGTGGCTGGCGGCAGCTTGCGCACACCACGCAGCACCGTCCGGGGCGCGGGCACGATGGAGTGCCAGGACAGGTAGTGGTGCAGCGCCACCGGGTCGATGCCGGTGTCGACGTCGCCGGCGGCCAGCAGCGCGGGCAGGGTGGAGGCGAACCGGAGCCGCCCGGGCGTCTCGGCGAGGTAGAGCGGCTTGATGCCGAGCCGGTCGCGGGCCAGCACCAACCGCTGCCGGGCCCGGTCCACCAGGCCGATCGCGAACATGCCGACCAGGTGGTCGACGAAACGCTCACCCCAGTGCGCGTACGCCACCAGGATCACCTCGGTGTCGCTGGTGGAGTGGAACGCGTACCCGGCGTTGCGCAACTCCTCGCGTAGCTCCGGGTAGTTGTAGATGCAGCCGTTGAAGACCAGGGCGAGGCCCAGGTCGTCGCGGACCATCGGCTGCCCGCCCGCGTCGGACAGGTCGATGATGGTCAACCGGCGGTGCCCGAGGGTCACCCAACCGTCGGCGAACAGGCCCTCGTCGTCCGGGCCGCGGGATCGCATCGCCTCGGTCATCCGGGTGACCGCCGCCGCGTCAGGGGACCGGCCGTCGAACCGCGCCTCCCCGCTGATCCCGCACATCAGGCGGGGCGGTGCTGGTCCAGGGCAGACATGGCCCTCCTGTCAGGTCTCCCCGACTGGTGGTGGCGGGGCCCGCGGTGGGAACGGGGCCGCTGGCTACCCGGGTAGCGGGTGGGCAAACCCGCAGGTGGTCCCGCGTCCGGTGGCCCCGCCCGTCCGGCTCAGCCGCGCAGGGTGCGCAGGATGCGGGCCAGTTCGGCACGGTCGGTCTCGTCGAGGTGCCCGAAGAAGCGGTCGGCCTCGGCCCGGCGGGCGGCCCGGATGGCGGTGCTGACCCGGTTGCCCTCGTCGGTGAGGGCGACAAGTGTGGCTCGCCGGTCGGCCGGGTCGGGGCGGCGCTCGACGAGCCCACGGGTCTGCAGGTCGTCGATGACCTCGGTGGCCGAGCGGGGCGCGATGCGCAGGTGCTCGGCGAGTGTTCCGGGGCGTACCTCGCCGTGGCGGCCCAGGACACCGAGCGCCCGGGACTGGCTGGGGGTGATGTCCCAGGGCGCCAACGACTCCCGGGTCTGCCGCCGCAAACGGGACGCCACCGCCCAGAACGTCTCGGCGAGGCTGTCGTCAGTG
>NZ_JBSFBM010000515.1:0-3283 GCF_053592955.1 Micromonospora sp. NPDC002411
GCGCGGGACGCCTGCTGATGCTGCGCCAACCGCCCGGCAAGGGCTGGTCCCTCCCCGCCGGTCTGCTGAACCGCGGCGAGGCACAGGTGACGTGCAGGACGACGCCGGCGAGCAGCAGCAGGGCCGCGGCCGGGACGATGAGCCGCAGCGCGGCCGGCAACCCAGCCTGGAGCGGACCGCCGATGAGGCGGGCGGTCTCCGCTTCGCGGGTCGCGACGGTCCCCAGGTGCAGGTCGGCGGCCCGTTCGGTGGCACCGGGCCCGGCCGGGTGACCGACCCACCAGGCATCGACCGGGAACGTCAGGTCGCCGGTGACGACGCGAGCGCGGGACAGCGTGTCCAGGTCGGCGAGGACGGCGACGGCGCCGGGGGCGGACGGCACGGTCGGCACGACCTCGGCGACGACGACCGGGACGGGCGTGATGCCGACTGTGACGCTGAGCCGGCTGCCCCGGTCGGCACCGACCTCGCTGGCAAAGCGCTCGGAGACCGCGACGGGCACCCGGCCGGGGTCCGGGAAGGCGGTGGCGACGAGGGTCCGGGCGGCGTCCTCGGCACCGCCGAGGTCGACTGTCGCGGCCATCCGCAGCGTCGTTCCCGTCGGCGTGGCGGACACCAGGGCGGTCGGGTCGGTCACCTTGCCCGGGACCGGCGGCGCGGACGTGGCGGTCCAGTCCGATCCGTCGGTGGACTCCGCCGCCGATCCGGCGGGCGGCACGGTGAGCGTGACGGCCATGGCGACGCGTCCGCCGACCGGTTCGGCGGTGACCGGCAGAGCGACCGCGACGAGGCGCAGCCCGTCAGCCGTCGCGCAGGCGGGCAGTCGGACCTCCCGGCCGTCGAGCGGTACGGCGGGACCGGTACAGGACGTGCGGAGGCCGATGGCGTCCTGCAGCAGCAGCCGGGGCGTCACGGCGAGCGGGGTGCCGCCGGTGGTGGTCCCGCTCAGGACGAGCGGGGCGCCGGTCGGGATGGCGAGGCCGGTGACCCGGGTGCGTGGGGCCAACGCGGCGCCCACGTCCGCCCAGCCGCTGTCGCTGTCCAGCCGTCCGCGCAGCAGCGCGTCGGCGCGGGTGGTGTCGACGGCGACCAGGCGTGGCGCGTTGCCGGCGGTGCCGAGCCACTGGCCGACTGAGGTACCACGGCTGAGGACCGGACTCACCACCCCCGCGGTGGCCGCGCTGACGACCGCGCCGTCTCCGGCCACCGGTGTCGTGGTGAGGGTGAGGGCGAGGTCGGTGCCGACGGAGACCGCGGCCTGGTCGCGCTGCGACTGGTGCCAGGTGGTGTCGAAGGCGAGGCCGAAGGTTCCGGCCGCGCAGGCCAGCCCGACGAGCAGCCCGGCGGCGACCGCCTGGGGACGGCGGGCGGCCTCGGCGACAGCCAGTGGAAGCGCCAGCCCGCGGGCGCGGTACGCCAGCCGGTCGACGCCACGCAGGGCGGGCAACACCACCCGGAGAGCCAGGGCGGCGCCTGCGGTGAGCAGCAGCGCCGGCGCGAGCACCCGCACCGCGTCGGCGCGTGGGCTGGCGGCGGTGGGCTGCGCGTACAGCTGCCACCATCCGACGGCGGCGAACACCGCGAGCATCAGGTCGGCGCCGGACCGGGCCAGCAGTTCGCGGCGGGTGCGCCGGTCGCCGGCCGCCGGGACGGGCCGGATCGCCAGGACGGTGAGGACGGCGGCGAGTACCAGCGCGCCGCCGGCGACCGCGAGGACCTGGGCGCCGATGATGGCCGGCCGGGCGGTCAGGCCGACGCCGTCCAACGGCGGTAGGTGGGTCAGGCCGGCGTGCAGGGCCGACGAGGCCGGTATCGCGAGCGCGGCGGCGACGACGGCGACGAGTCCGGCCTCGAGTGTCGCGGTGGCGGCGAGCTGGCGACGACTGGTGCCCAGGGCGGACCGCAGGGCGGTCTCGTCGGAGCGTAGGCCAGCGGTCAGTCGGCCGGCGAGGACGAGTGCCGTAGCGGCCAGCACACCGCCGAGGACGGCGACGGCGAGCACGACGGCGGCGGTGACACGCCGTTGGTCGTCGGCGGCCCGTAGGGTCAGCGGCAGCTCGGAGGAGACACGGGCGAGCTGGACGCGGTCGCCGAGGGTGCCGGCCAGCCGGCGGTCGGCACTCTGGACGGCCCCGGCCACGGCCTCCAGGTCGCGGCGGTTGTTGTGGGACAGGTCCGGATGGGCGGTGACCTCCATCCGGTCGACGGTGGCACCCGTGGTGGCCAGGTCGGCGAGGTCGACGAGGAACGGGCCGTAGGCGTTGACCGGCTGCATGAACCGGCCGTCCCGGTAGCCGATGGCCGAGCCGGCCGCGCCCAGCGGGTCGCGGTCCCAGCCGCGCCCCGGCAGCGGGCGTACGACACCGACGACTGTCACGTCGAGGGCCGGGACGGGCGGGTGGGCCAGCTCGGCGCCGAGTCGCACCCGGCGACCGGGGGTGAGGTCGAGCAGCTGGGCGGTGGACTCCAGCAGCACCGCGTCGCCCGGCTGTCGTGGCCAGTGCCCGGTGACCAGCTCGGCTCGGGTCGGCAGATCGTCCAGCCCGGACAGGTACGCCTGGGCCCCGACGGTGGTGCCCGGGGCGAGCGTGGGCGGTAGCGCTCGCAGCACCGTCGACGCCCGCGCGGTCGTCGTCACCGGGAGCGGTGCGAGCGCGGAGGTCACTGCGGTGCGGGTGTCGGCGGCGACGGAGGACACGTCCGGGCCCTCGACAGTGCCGGTGTAGACGGTCACGTCGACGGCGGCGGGGGCGGCGCGGGCCATGGCGACCTGCAGCGCCCGCTCGGCGGTGCGGGTGACCAGCAGGGTGCAGGTGCCCAGCAGTGTCGCGCCGATCGTGACGACCCCGAGGAGCGCGGCCAGCAACGGCCACTGCGCGCGGGCGCGCCGGCTGACCAGCCTCAGCATCGTCGCGTCACCTGACATCCGGCACGGGCTGGTACGACTGCCCGGCGGCCTGTTCGTCGAGGTGCCCGTCGTGGATGCGGATCACCCGGTCGGCCAGGGCCATCATCACCGCGTCGTGCGTCGACACCAGGACGGTGACGCCTTCGGACTCCACTATGCCGCGCAGCAGGGCCATCACCGACAGGCCCGTCTCGGCGTCCAGTTGCCCGGTGGGCTCGTCGGCGAGCAGTAGGCGGGGCGAGGCGGCCAGCGCGCGGGCGATCGCCACCCGCTGCTGCTGGCCGCCGGACAGCTCGGCCGGACGACGAGGACGAGGACGACCCGGACTTGTCGCCGGACGACGACTCGGACTTCGCCGGCGTGCTGGCCGTGCCG